>DUEQ01000400.1 GCA_011192085.1 Caldilineae bacterium | reverse complement strand
CTTTTCATAGATGAAATCCATACCCTTGTCGGGGCCGGCGCAGCCAGGGATCCATGGATGCATCCAATATGCTGAAACCCGCTCTGGCCCGTGGCGAGCTACACTGTATCGGTGCCACCACCATAGACGAGTACAGAAAGTATATTGAAAAGGATGCGGCCCTGGAGCGCCGTTTCCAGCCAGTGCTCGTGGAAGAGCCCACTGTCGAAGACACCATAGCCATCCTCAGGGGGCTCAAAGAGAAATATGAGGTACATCATGGCGTGCGCATAAAGGATTCGGCCATAGTGGCCGCGGCGACACTGTCGCACAGATACATTACGGACAGGTTCCTTCCTGACAAGGCCATAGACCTCATCGACGAGGCCGCGGCCAAGTTGAGGATAGAGATCGATAGCCTGCCGTCAGAGATAGATGAGATAGAACGAAAGATCATGCAACTGGAGATCGAGCGCGAGGCGCTCAAGAAAGAGCGCGACGCGGCCAGTAAGGAGCGCCTGCAGAAGCTGGAGAAAGAATTGGCCGACCTGCGCGAGGAATCCAACCGGCTGCGCGCTCAGTGGCAACGCGAGAAAGAGGCCATCCAGGGTCTGCGCCGTATCAAAGAGCAGATCGAACAGGTGCGTATCCAGATCGAACAGGCCGAGCGCCAGGCCGATCTGGAAGCGGCTGCTCGTCTGCGCTATGGCACGCTGCGCGAGCTGGAACAGCAGTTACAGGAGCAGGAAGCGAAGTTGAAGGAACTGTCTCAGGGCCAGCGTTTGCTCAAAGAGGAGGTGGACGCCGAGGACATCGCCGAGGTGGTGGCCAAGTGGACCGGTATCCCGGTCAGCAAGCTGCTCGAAGGCGAGATGGAGAAGCTGCTGCACATGGAGGAGCGCATCCATCAACGCCTGGTGGATCAGGAAGAGGCCGTGCGAGCGGTGGCCAACGCCGTGCGCCGCAGCCGGGCCGGATTGCAAGACCCCAACCGGCCCATCGGCACGTTCCTATTCCTGGGGCCGACGGGCGTGGGCAAGACCGAGTTGGCCCGCGCCCTGGCCGAGTTCCTGTTCGACGACGAGCGGGCGATGGTGCGCATTGATATGAGCGAGTACCAGGAACGGCACACCGTCGCCCGGCTGATCGGTGCGCCGCCGGGCTATGTGGGCTACGAGGAAGGCGGCCAGCTCACCGAGGCCGTCCGCCGCCGGCCCTACAGCGTCGTCCTCTTCGACGAGGTCGAGAAAGCGCATCCAGAAGTGTTCAACGTGTTCCTGCAAATCTTCGATGACGGCCGTCTAACCGACGGGCATGGACGCACGGTGAACTTTAAGAACACGGTCATCATCATGACCAGTAACGTCGGCAGCCAGTGGATCAAAGAGCTCGGCCCGGAGGCGGCCCGTGATCGCGTGCTGGAGGAGCTTAACCGCCGGTTCCGGCCGGAGTTCCTCAACCGCGTTGACGAGATCCTGATCT
>DUEQ01000040.1 GCA_011192085.1 Caldilineae bacterium | reverse complement strand
GAAAAAACAACCGCATATGAACAAGCAACTTTTAATGGCCATCAACCAGATCTGCGCCGAACGCAATCTCAAACCCCAGGTGGTCATCGACGCCATCGAACAGGCGCTGATCAGCGCGTATCGCAAGAATTTTGGGACCGCGCAAAATGTGGAGGCGCGGCTGGACCCCGAGACCGGGGACACGCACATTTACGCCGTCATGCAGGTGGTTTCGCCCGACGAACTCACCGATCCCAATACGCAAATCACGCTGGAAGAAGCCCGGACATATCGCCCCAACGCCGAGATCGGGGATGAAATCCGCATCGAGCGCACGCCCGACGACTTTGGGCGCATCGCCGCGCAAGCCGCCAAGCAGGTGATCTTGCAACGCATCCGCGAGGCGGAGCGAGACGCGCTGTATGAGGAGTATGTGCAACGCGAGGGCGAGCTCATCCAGGGCGTAGTGCGCAGCATCGACCGCAAAAATGACGCGCTTATTATCTCCCTGGATGGCGGGCAGGCCGAGGGCGTCATGCATCGCTCCGACCAGATCCCGGGCGAGCGCTATCGGCCTGGAAACAGCGTGCTGGCCTATGTGGTGGAGGTGACCCGCGGCGGCCGCGGGCCCAACATCCATCTCAGCCGCACCCATCGCAACATGCTCCGCCGTCTGTTAGAGAAAGAAGTGCCCGAGATCAAGCAGGGCGTGGTGGAGATCAAGGCCATCGCCCGCGAAGCGGGCAGTCGCTCCAAAGTGGCCGTGGCCGCTACCCAGCGCGGGGTCGATCCCGTGGGCTCCTGTGTGGGCATGCGCGGGGTGCGCATCCAGAACATCGTGAAGGAATTGCACGGCGAGAAGATCGACGTCGTGGAATGGGACTCCGATCCCGAGAAATTCGTGGCCAACGCGCTCAGCCCGGCCAAAGTCACCGACGTCATCCTCTTTCCCCAACTGGATAAAACCGCGCTGGTGATCGTCTCCCAGAAGCAGCTCTCCCTGGCCATCGGCAAGGAGGGCCAGAACGCCCGTCTGGTGGCCAAGCTTACAGGCTGGCGCATCGATATCAAGAGTGAGGAAGAGGCCCTGGCCGAGGGACTGACGCCCGAGGAGCGGGATCGGCTGCGCCGCGAGCAGAAGGCCCGCGCGCGTGAGGCCGATCTGATGGCCGCGGCCCGCCGTCTGCTGGAAGAGGAAGCTCTGGCCGAAGAGGGGGTGCTGGAGCCGGTCGAAGAGCTGGATGCACCCCTCTTCGACCTGGAGCATGAGATGCCGCCCGTGGTGGAGGATGCGCTGGAGGCCGAACCCGCCGAACCTGAACTCGTCGAGGCGGAGACGCCCGTGGACAAGGAGGCGGAGGTCATCAAGGCCCTGGCCGCCAAACTCTCCACCAGCATGGCCGGCGGCGACATCGAGGACGCGGAGCTGGACGAAGAGCTGTACGCCCGCTTCTTCGAATCTAAAGAGGATGAGTCTATCGACGCCCTGACCCAAACCGGCAGCAAGAAGAAAAAGAAAAAGAAAAGTGGCAAGCGCAAGGATCGCAAGTTGGTCTTCGACGAAGAGCTGGGCCGCCTGGTGCAGGTGAAGCGACGCAAGCGCGGCGGCTCAGATCTCGACTACGACGACTTCGAAGACTTCGGCTTCGACCTCGACGACTTCTAAGATTCGTAAAAGGTAAGACCGTTCCAAGTTCTAAGTTCACGGTTTACGGTTCGATGGAAGGACGATGGACGCCAGTGTGCATGCGTCTCCACCATCCATCGTCCATGGTCCATCGTCTATTTTCGAAACAGCATGGCAAAGAAAGGACGTCGGAAACACATCCCGCAACGCACCTGCGTCGTCTGCCGTCGCACTTTCCCCAAACGGGAGCTGAACCGCATCGTGCGCGGCCCGGAAGGGGACGTGCATGTCGATCCCACCGGCAAGGCGCCCGGGCGCGGCGCGTATCTCTGCAACGACCTCGCCTGCTGGGAAAAAGCCGCGACCGGCTCCTTCCTGGATCGCGCCCTCAAAACCTCATTGACTCCGGCCCAACGCGCGGCGCTGCAAGCGGAACTGGAACGACGAAAAGCGCTGCTCGCTCAGACATCCGATAATGGTTGACCGACCATGAACCGGCGTTCCAGCAATCCGGCGCCTTCTCGGGCCGGACGCTCACCCTATCAACTTCATAAAACAGCCACAAGCGCAGGAGGGATGGTCATGCACTAAGCATGCCCTTGTCTCCATATCCGTTCATCCTCCCTGCCTTGCTGGCTGTTCCCCAAAAGGAAGCGGGCTTGATGGCCCGTTGCCAGAATCAAAAAGGACAGGGAGGATTTTG
>DUEQ01000004.1 GCA_011192085.1 Caldilineae bacterium | reverse complement strand
TATACAGGTTTTCCACTGCAATCTTTTGACGATATCCAACGCGATGGCATTCGCCGCCGGCGTCAAACGTCATGTCTTGTTGCGAAAGGTATCGTGACGTGGGACGAAATGCGTTCGCAGCGGCCCTGTATAGTTTACAACCGATGAAGCACGGAGACCTCATCCATGACCCAAAAAATCCTCGTCACCGGCGGTGCGGGCTACATCGGCAGCCACACCGTGCGGGAATTGCAACGGCAGGGCTACGACGTCGTCGTGTTCGACAATCTCGTGAAAGGCCATCGTCAGGCCGTGGAGCATGCGCCCCTCATCGTGGGCGACCTGCTGAATCCTGATGATATCTGGGCCGTGTTCCGCCAGCATCCCGACATCGCGGGGGTCATCCACTTCGCCGCGTACGTCGAGGTGGGCGAGAGCATGGAGAATCCGGGCAAGTACTTCCGCAACAACATCCAGGGCTCCGTCAATCTGCTGGATGCCATGATGGAGGCCGGGGTGATGCATCTCGTTTTCTCCTCCACCTGCGCTGTCTATGGCACGCCCGAGCATGTGCCCGTGACCGAGGAGGAAAGCTACAAGCCCGAAAGCGTCTATGGCGCGTCCAAGCGTATGGCCGAGCAGGTCATGGCGTGGTACGACCGCACCAAGGGGCTGCGATTCACGCCTCTGCGCTATTTCAACGCGTCGGGCGCGAGTTTCGATGGCCGCATCGGCGACGGGTACAAGCCCGCCAGCCGTCTCATCCCCCGGCTGATGGAGTACATCCTGGGCCAGCGAGATGATTTCATGATCTTCGGCGACGATTATCCCACGCCTGACGGCACAGCCATCCGCGATTACATCCATGTGGATGATCTGGCCACCGCGCACATCGCCGCGCTGAATTACCTGTGGAACGGCGGCGAGAGTATGGCCTTCAACCTGGGCACGGGCAAGGGTTCCAGCGTCATGGCGATCATCGAGATGGTGCGGAAGGTGACGGGCCGGGATTTCGAAGTGCGAGTGGGGCCGCGGCGTCCAGGCGATCCCGTGCGCATCTGGGCCGATAACACCCGCGCTCGGAGCGTGCTGGGCTGGGAGCCCAAATATGGCTTGCGGGAGATCATCGAGACCGACTGGCAATGGCACAGCGCTCATCCGCGCGGTTTCGAGGAATAGGAAGGCAAAAGTCAAAAGGCAAAAACCGCTCCATCTGCCCCCCTTCTT
>DUEQ01000399.1 GCA_011192085.1 Caldilineae bacterium | reverse complement strand
TCTAAGCGGGTTGGGGAACGGGTTTTCTAGATCGGACTCGGACAGGCGCAGGCTTCTTGATGGGAACCATGGCGAACACCGCACCAAACACCATCACCAAACTGCCTATCCACAGCCAAATCATCAAGGGATTGACGAAGATCTCGAACGCGGCGAGCTGGCCGCCATTCTCGAACCCATTGAGAACAATGTACACATCCTCACGCAGCGTCATGTGCAGACCCACTTCTGTCGTTGGGCCCATATCTTGCGCAGCCCGAGAGTGATAGAAATTCATGCGAGGGGTGAGCACACCCACATCGCGATTGCCTTGAGTGACGATGACGTTGGCTACGACCTCGTCGTAGTTTGGACCTTTGTTCTGTTCCAAGCCCGTATATTTGAAAGTGTATCCGCCCAGTTCGGCTGTGCCATTTAGCGGAATACTGGTCTTCAGATTGTGCTGGAAGGCCACCGCGCCTACCATGCCAAAGGCCATGAGCACGACGCCGAAATGGACGAGATAACCGCCATAGCGACGCTGATTGCGGGCCATCACGCCCCACAACGCCTTCAACCATCCTTCGCCCGTCGCCCGCCGCCTGGACGCGGCCCCGCGGTAGAATTCCCAAATGATGGTTCCCAGCACCAGCGCAGACAACGACCAGGCCAGGATGGGAACCCAGTTGCGGGTGACGAGAATGAACACCGCACCCGCCACGGCCAGAGCCAACGCCACGGGCACAGCCAGGCTCTTCTGCAACATCGCATTGGAGGTGCGTCGCCAGCCCAACAGCGGTCCCACGCCCATCAACAGCAGGATGGCGAGGAAGATGGGGCCATCCACCTTGTTGAAATAGGGCGCGTTCACCGCGATCTTCGTACCGCTCAGGGCCTCGGAGATGATGGGGAACAGGGTGCCGAACAGGGTGACGAACGCGGCCACCACGAACAGCACATTCACGTAGAGGAACGCTGCCTCGCGACTGAGCATGGAATCCAACTCCGCGTCCGATTGCAGATCGGGCAGGCGGTACCATAGCAGGATGAGATAAGCCAAAAAGGTGAGGATGATGAAGCCCAGGAAGAGAGGCCCAACGTTCGACACGGCGAACGCGTGCACCGAATCGATGATGCCGCTGCGGGTGATGAAGGTGCCCACGATGACCAGCCAGAATCCCAGAAATGCCAAGACCATGTTCCAGACCTTGAGCATGCCCCGATGCTCCTGAATCATGATGCTGTGGAGGAAGGCCGTGGCCGTGAGCCAGGGAATGAGAGAAGCATTTTCCACCGGATCCCAGGCCCAGAATCCGCCCCAGCCTAATTCTAGATAAGCCCACTGGCTACCCAGAATGATGCCAAGGGTAAGGA
>DUEQ01000398.1 GCA_011192085.1 Caldilineae bacterium | reverse complement strand
TTTCAGTGCTCTCGGTCGAGCCGTGGGGGATGAAACTGAGCCTGTGGGGTCAATCCAGATCTCAGTGACGGTGTTTCAGTGCTCTCGGTCGAGCCGTGGGGGATGAAACCAATTCTGTTTTCCCAACCTGAGGGGACCATTTAGGTACCCCCACATCATTTTACTGCTGCTGCGGGCTTCCTGGCAAGCCGCCGCAAAGGGCCTTCGCCCGAAATGCGACAAGTCCCGCCGAGGTTTTCGCAAATCCCCTTTTGCACGCAAACCCCTTGCTTTTGCGCACATCCACGCCCAGCTTTGCCTGGTTTTGGCGTCTGAATCGCGTGTTTTCATGATGATCTCCTCCTTGCGGTATGTTTTGCCCATGCGTTTTGCGCAAAGATGGCAGTGGATCGACGTGAAATGGCCCGCCCGGAGTTCACGATGTTCCTGTCCATGGTCGTGAATCAGAAGATATCGTTGCAGAAGCGTCGGAATTCGCAGTTGACGCAGCGTCCTCGTTGGGAGGTCGGTGGCGGCATCCGCTGGTCATCGATGGATGATCGGATGGCTTCCACCACGTGCAGGACTTTCTTGCGCAATCGGGGCGTGAAGCGGATGGCTTCGGCCCGGCGATGGGGGATGCTGTAGAGAAAGCCCTGGTCCGATGTGACGTCCCAAGCGTCTTCCAGCAACAGGCCGTAGGCCGCCAGTTGCAATTTGAAGTGCGCCGCGATGCCGATGCGACGGCTGAGCTTGTAATCCACGGGCCAGGCCCGGTCCTCCAACCGCAGCACCAGGTCCATACGCCCGCTCAGGCCCAGGCGTTCCGATTGCAGGGCGACATCTTCGATGCGCTGGGCTTCGGGCAGGCCATACAGGCGTCCGCTGCGCCGTCGCTCCCGTCGCCCCTCCCGTTCATGTGCGGCGATGCCCGCTTCCATCTTGAAGGTGAGGGGGCGCAGGCCGGGCATGAGATAGGTGAAGAAGATGACGCGCGGGCAATAGGCCCATTGTTTGAGGTCGGTCACGGGCAGCATCCAGGTCATGTCTCGGCCTCCAGGTCTTCTTCGGCTTCGACTTCGTAACGCATCCGCTCGGCCCAATCTTTGGCGCAGATGGGGATGAGCTGGACGTTGCCGGGGTTGTCATCCAGCCGCTGCTCGATTTTGAGCATGAGCTCTTCCTGGTGATTGCGGCTGAGGTTACCTAGAAACGAGGAGAATTGGATGCGATCCAGGCCGTAGTCCAGGCAGATGTCCGCGATCTTGGTGCGGAGACGGTCGTTGGGGATGTCGTAGATGACAAGGCAGCGCATAGTGGGAGTTGTCAATACTAATGGTCAATGGCCAATGAGCTGGGATTACCAACTGGCCTGGTAGGAGGAGAAGGCGTCGGCGTCGCGGCGGAGGAAGCTGGCCAGCTCTCGGGCCTGGGTCTGGAGGATGGCCCGCGGGCTGAGGCGTTGGCCTTTGTAGCGTTCGGGCGCGTCCAAGCGGGCGTGGATTTTCTCGGCAATACGGGCGCGGGTGGTTTTGTCCAGATTCCCCCGTTTGTCCAATGTCAGGGCCGCGCCTTTGCCCACCATGGCCAGGATGGTGCGATCGACCACCGGCGCGCGGAAGGCTTCGATGAGATCGAGCACCAGACTGGGCTTTCCGGGCCGGTCGGTGTGCAGGAACCCTGCGTAGGGGTCCAGGCCCGCCAGCACGATGGCCCGCTCCACTTCGCCATAGAGGACGCCGTAGCCGTAATTGATGGCCATATTGAAGGGGTCTTCGGCATGACGCCCTTTGCGTCCGGGCCAATTCAGCTCTTCGGGCACGAGGACTTTGACGCCCGCCCAATAGGCTTTGGCCGCCCGGCCTTCGGCGGAAAGGATGTGCTCGCGGACCTGATCGATGTTGGAGGCTTCCAGGGCCAGCAATTCCTGTTCATGGGCCAGAGTCTCGATGGCCGCGTCCCGCAAGAGTCGGTAGCGATCGGGGTCTTTTTCCTTGCGGTATTTGGCTACATATTTGAGCAGCGCGGTCTGATTGCGGATTTTACCCAGGGCCAACGCCCGCGCCGCTTCAAAACCCCGCTCATCCGCATAGGCCAGCAGTTGAGCGCGGCGGGTCTTGACCGTGCCGATGAGTGCGCTGGCGTACAGGCTGGCCACGGGATCGCCCCGGCTGTCCACAATATGGACGGGGATGCCATAGCGGGCGCAGGCCGCGATCGCGTCCGCGCTGATGCTGACGCCATGATCGGCCAGGGTCAACGTCTCCAGATGCAAGAGGGGGGCATCCAGCTTGCGTTCGCCCTTGACGGTGACGCGCAGACGTCCCTGGTGTTTGCTGACAAACGCGCCATAATCTTGGATGAAAAGGTGTTTGATGATGGGCATGATTCGCCGTCCGTTGTCCGTTATCCGTTGTTCGTTATCCGTTGTCCGTTGTTCGTTATCCGTTGTCCGTTATCTCAAACCAGCCGCCCCCTTTGACCACATTCTTGCCCAACTGTACGCTCTCGCCCCACAGCAGCAGGGGCAGGAAGGGAGTCCAATCCTCGGCCTGGAGGGTGATCTCCCCCGCCAGACCGCCCAGGTAGTGGTATTTCTTCAGCCGGGAGGAGTAGCCTTTCACATCCCACCAGGAGAGATCATCCTGACGGATTCGCACCTGTTGGGCCTGAGGCAGGAGCCGGGCGATGGTCGCCCGCAGCGCGTCCCGGTCGTATTGTTGGGGCTGCTGACCATAGCGTCGTCCCAGGGCGAAAAGGCGTTCGACGAGCCGTTGCATGAAGGGCGCGAATTCAAAACGTCGCATCAGTGCGCCCTGATGGATGAGGCGCAGGGGCGTGAGGATGCGCAATCGCAGGAGGCGATCGCCCTGTTGCAGGCGTTGGGCCAGGCGTTGCGCCCGCTGCTCGATGGAGGCAGCGGTGGTGGCGAGGGTGGGGAAGTCGATCATGCGCGTGCCTTCGGGCAGGATGATCTGCTCCTGGCCTGAATGGGGATCGTAGGCATCGATGCGTACCAGGCGGTAGCGTCCGCGGCCTTCCAGTTCCCGTTGATAGCGGCCCAGGCCCCAGCTTTCCCCCACTTCGTGCAGGGCCAGGGTCACGTAGGGCAGGAGGAAGAGGGCGTTCTGGCCGAAGAGGGAGAAGGTGAAGTGAAAGCGCTGGCCTGGTTCGTAGCGGGTTTGCCGGGAGAGGGGCGGGCGCAGGGCAAAGGGACGCCGACTCTCGGAGCCGGTATCGCGGCTGGTGAGATAGCAGACAGGGCAGGCGGCTTGATGTTCGGGCGCGGCTTTGATCGCGGGCGGCGCGCCGCAGTAGGCCCGACTGAGGTAGCTCTGCCAGGCGCCGCGGATGGCTGATCCCTTAAACGCATCCATGAGGATGGGCGTGGTCGCCTCCGCGGTGAAACGGATGTGATGGATGGTGAAGTCGGAAAGCAGGGATGATGGGTGCATTGCGTTATCCTCCGGGCGGATCGTAGGGAATTTAGCAACTCGATAGGGATTCCGTTGAGATTAGGAGGAGCGTGCAAGGGGGAACATATGGGGTTGTTAAGGTGCGGAAGGGTCGAAGAGGAGCGTTCACGCGTCCAATCGCTGGTAGAGGGTGAATCCGCGCGAGGCTTTGTGCAGGCGATAGGGGATCACCACATGATGGAGCAGACGCTCTTTGCCCACTCTTATGTTCTTTGAGCTGTAGATGTCCACATGCTCGAAGGT
>DUEQ01000397.1 GCA_011192085.1 Caldilineae bacterium | reverse complement strand
TGGGCCAAGCAACGTTGTTGAGACAGACTTATCGTGTCTTCGTTGCCACCATTCTCCCCAAACACCGAAACTGTTTCCCCCATCTCTTTTTACCGTTTTTTTGGGAGGTATCTCATGCAAAATCGACCACGTTTTTTTAATTTACGGCGCAAGCAATTTGCGTGGCTCGCACTCGCAACGGTGGCCATGTTGGGTTTGGCGCTGGCGTTGGGGATTGGCGCGCAGGCTTCTCCGGCTCAGAGCCAGATGTCCTTGGGCATGCTGCAAGCCAATGATGGATGCATCGACGGCATGGTTTTTGCCGTAGTGAATAGCGGCGATTACGGTCTCGGCGGCTGGGATGTCCATGCGCAGTTGCAGGACGGCTCCGGCCCGGTCTATGACACGACCACCAACGGCGATGGCTTTTTCAAATTCGAAAACCTGCTCCCCGGCTCCTACAAAATCTGGATCGACGTACAGCCGGGATGGGTGCTTTACAGCGGAATCACGAACCCTCGCGAGAACGTGACGGTAGACAACACCACTTGCACCGACGCCAACCAGGTCATCTTCAAAGTGCAACAGGGAGGCACGCCCACGCCCGGCACCCCCGAACCCGCCACCCGCATCGATGGGTATGTCTACGAAGAAACCTGCGATGGCGTCATCCCCTTCGAGGGTGCTCGGTTAGAGGTCTGGTCCAGCTCCCTGCCCGACAGCCTGGACGATCAGGTGCAATACCGCTACTCCGACATGAGCGGGTACTACAACTTCCACATCCTGCCCGCGTATCTGGCCGATTATCTCCACCTGCTCCTGATGGTGCCATCGGACATGGAGGTGATCAGCACCATCTCGCCGGAGGGCGTCGTCGTGGCCCCCGATCACATCCGCTTCGACTTCCCGGGCTTTGAACTGCTGTCGGGCAACCAATTCATCCTTCGCCAGAAGGACTTGATGTGCGAGACACCCACGCCGACGCCGACGCCCACCATCACCCCCACACCCACGCCCTTCAAACTCTACCTGCCCATCATCCTCACCCGACCACCTATGTGCGAGGTAGGCTACATCTACGTCAACGTCTGGGGCAAAGATTATCACATCCCGTTGCAGGACGTGCCCTACGTCTACACGCTGCGCCCGCTCCCCTGGCAGCACGCCACCACCTTCTATCTCAGGGAATACGAAGGTTACGTCAAGTGGACGCAGTACGATCCCACCTACAAGAAACAGATTGGCGGCTATGAATTCACCTATCCTGGCGGCCATTCTGGCGAGGAATTCACCCTCTATGTGCTCACCGACTGCGGCGAAGTCGCCATTATGACCAACGTCGACGATCCCACCCCCACGCCGCCTTCCACGGCCGCGCCGCCTCAGTCCGGTTGGGTTCCCCTGATTCAGCAGGATTTCGATGAGGCCTCGTTGGGGGACGTGGAGCGCGTGGGCAGCCCCACCTGGGGGTTAGCCTCCTGCGAGGCCGATAGCCCGCCCTACAGCATCTGGCCCGCGGCCCGCGGTCGGACCGCGGCCCAACCCTGCGTGGAAAACTACCTCAACGACATGGAATCCTGGGTCATCTTCGGCCCCTTCAACCTGACCAACGCCACCCAGGCGGAGCTCACCTTCGACTACCTGTTGGACACGGAAAAGGGCGCGGATTGGTTCGGCTGGTACGTATCCACCGACAACGTCCATTTCTCCGGCATCCGCGAGAGCGGCGATAGCAATGGCTGGACCAGCCAGACCTTCAGCTTGCACAACTGGGTAGATCAGAACCAGGTGTGGTTGGCCTTCATCTTCGAGAGCGACGGCCAGAACACCGACAAAGGCGTCTTCCTCGACAATGTGGTCGTGCGCAAATATGTGGATGCGGGGCCGCCCCGTTTCACGCCCTGGCGGGTCAACGCCCCCGACCGCGATACAGAAATCCAACCCGCCATCCGCATACGCAAATAATTCCAATCTCACATCACAACCCGGGGGCGGCGAATCCTCGTCGCCCCCCTTCGTCGCCAAGCCAACGTCATGTCCTACACCAACCCCTCATCGCAATCTGGCAGGCGCACCGAACGAGAATGGCGTGAGGAGATCGTTCGGGTCTGCCGCCTCATGTGGGAGAAAGATTATGTGGCCGCGTCGGACGGGAACGTCAGCGTGCGACTTGGCCCCGACCACTTTCTCGTCACCCCCAGCGGCTTCTCCAAAGGGCATCTCAAACCGGATCAATTGCTCGTCATCGATTGGGATGCGAAAGTGGTGGGGCCCCTGTACGGCGCGAATCGGGACCTGCGCCCCTCCAGCGAGATCATTCTCCATCTGGAGGCCTATCGTCGCCGGCCCGACATCCGCAGCGTCGTCCACGCCCATCCTCCCATGGCAGTGGCCCTCTCCATCGCGGGCGTCTCTCTAGCCCAATGCATCCTCCCCGAGGTGGTGATGACCCTGGGACTCATCCCCACCACCCGGTACGCCACGCCCGCTTCGCCCGAGGGCGCCGAGGTCATCGCCGGGCTCATCGAACACTACGACGCGCTGATCCTCAAGCGCCATGGTAGCGTCACCGTGGGAGAGAGCGCGTGGAAAGCCTACCTCAAGCTGGAGAAATTGGAACACACAGCGCTGATCACGAAGACCCTGGTGGAATTGAACCGGCTCAACCCCATGAAACCGGAGGAAACAGCCAAGGCCGTGCACTGGCGCGAAAGCCGCGGGCTTCTCAACGAAACCCAGGCTCACGATCTGTGCAACGTCTGCGAGGTGTGCCCCCTCGCCACATAAGCGCGGAGCCTATCGCCCCGCCGTGGCGGAGGTTTTACCCCCGCTCTTGAAGCAATCCACGCTCCATGCGCGACCCCACACAGCCAACATGTTGTGCGCAGTGATGGTAAGATCGCCGGATGCGCCAAAGATGAGGAGGCTGAAGGAAGGTGCCCGGTGGGTGGCTTCGAGTTCGGATTGGGACATAAGGGCTTCCGACTCAGGCGTGGGCGATAACGCCCGCGCGTTGGGCGATGGCGTCGAGAAGTTTGTGGAAGTCGTTGGCGAAGGCTTGCACGCCCGCGGTCTGCAAATCCTCAGTGATCTGGTCGAAGTCGACGCCCAGCTCCGCCAGGCGGGCGATCTGGGCCCGAGCTTCGTCCACGCCCACATCCACGGTGTGGGCCAGGCGACCATGGTCCAGCAGGGCTTCGATGGTCTTCAAGGGGATGGTGTTCACGGTGTGGGGGCCGATGAGGTTTTCGACGTAGAGCACGTCGGAATAGGCGGGGTTCTTGGTGCTGGTGCTGGCCCAGAGGGGACGCTGCAACTGTGCGCCCTGGTCGGCCAGGGCCTGCCAGCGGGCGTCCCCGAACACGGTTTTGAAGCGGTCGTAGGCCAGTTTGGCGTTGGCCACCGCGATCTTCCCTTGCAGGTCCACCTTTCCCGCCGCGGCCAGCGCCTTGTCCACCGCGGTGTCGATGCGGCTGACGAAGAAGGAGGCCACTGAGGCCACATGGCTCAGGTCTTCGCGGTTGGCGGCCCGAGCTTCCAACCCCTCGATGTAGGCGTAGACAACGGCCTCATAATGGGCCAGGGAGAACATGAGGGTGGCGTTGACATTGACGCCCGCGGCGATGAGCTCTCGGATGGCTGGGATGCCTTCCCGGGTGGCGGGCACTTTCACCATGAGGTTGGGGCGGTCGATGCTGGCCCATAGGCGTTTGGCCTCGGCAACCGTGCCCGCGGTGTCGTAAGCCAGATCGGGATTGACTTCGATGCTGACGTAGCCATCGCCGCGGCTGCTGGCCTCGTACAGGGGCAGGAGCGCATCGCAGGCCGCGGTGATATCCGCCTGGGAGATGGCGTCGTAGATGGCGAAGGCGTCCGCGCCCTCGCGGGCCAGGCGTCGGATGTCCTCATCATACAAGGCACTGCCGCTGATGGCCTTATTGAAGATGGAGGGGTTGGAAGTGACCCCGCGCAGGCCCAGGTTGAGCAGTTCCTGGAACCGCCCTGAGGCCATGATATCGCGGCTGATGAAATCCAGCCAGACGGATTGTCCGAATTCGTTGTAGAGTCGTTCCAGCTTGCTAGTCATATGAGCCTCGTGATAAAGGAGATGGTGG
>DUEQ01000396.1 GCA_011192085.1 Caldilineae bacterium | reverse complement strand
TTCCTCTCTATGCATGATCCCTTGCATTCGATATCGAGACTTATGAAAAAAGCTGTCTTCCTCGCTTTGATCGCGATTTTCCTGTTCTCCGCCGTGGCCTTCGCCCAGGACGGCGGGACCGATCCCAACAACCCGCGCGGGCTCACCCCCGAACAGCAGGCCCTGGCCAAAGAGGTTCAGATGGAGCTGTGGTGTCCCATCTGCCAGGGCGTGCGCCTAGACGTGTGTGAGCAACAGGTCTGCCAGCAAATGCGGGAGATGATCGATGAGATGATCCTGGCAGGCAACTCAAAACAGGAGATCATCGATGAGTTTATCGTTCAGTACGGCGTCGTCGTCTTGGGCGAACCGCCTAAGGAGGGCGTGAACCTCGTGGCCTGGATCATGCCTCTGGCGCTGATGCTGGCGGGCCTGGGCTTCGCCGTATGGATGAGTCGAAAATGGACCCAGGCGCGGCGGGAGGAAACGGCTCCGTCGCTTGCCGCGGTCGAAGGGGGCGCGCCTTTATCCAGCGCCGCCTCCGTCGAGGATGACTATCTCGCCCGAGTGGAGCAGGAATTGGAAGAGGGGTATTAACATGAGTCAGACGCCCATGTCTACAGAACCCAAGCAAAGACAAGGCGGCTTCGGCCTGCTGGCCCTCATTGCCATCGTCGGCGCTATCCTTGTAGCCGTGTTTTATTACGGCATCCTCAATCCTCCATCCCAGCGAGCGAGTTCGGGCCAGGCGCCTGATTTCAGCGTGACCACGTATTCCAGTGAACCTCTGCCACCCGACGTTCTACAACCCGCGCTGGTCAATCTCTTCGGCAACTCTGAGCGTTATTGCGTGGATGATGTGAACAAACCTCGTCCAGCGGAGTACGACAGCATTCCTCTGCATCTCTCTGATTTCCGAGGAACCCCGGTCGTGCTCAATTTCTGGGCAAGCTGGTGCGTCACCTGCAAAGAGGAGCAGCCTTTGCTGGAGAGCGCCTGGCGTCGTTATAAGGGACAAGTTATGTTCATTGGCCTTTCCCATCTGGATCAGGATAAGAACGCCCGGACATGGCTGCAGTGCTATG
>DUEQ01000395.1 GCA_011192085.1 Caldilineae bacterium | reverse complement strand
CACGCCAGGGCCAGCAATAGCAGCATCAAAAGGGAGTAAAGGATACGTTTCATAGAGCACCTCGCTGCAAAATAGGTGAAGTTGATTACGGAATCTCTTCCAGGATCACCGGCTCCGGGCTGAGTTCTAGGGTGAGGCCACTCGCGTCGCCTTCCAGGCGGTGGGAAGGGGCTGGCCCCCCGCGGGTCCCTCCTATGAGGAAGGAGTGGCCAGCGGCAGGGTGGGCGCGGCGGCCTCGCCGCCCGGTGAGGGCGTCGCCTGCCCGCAGGCCGAGGTCGCCAGGATCAAAACCAAAATTGGGAACAGAATGCGTTTCATAATAGTCTCTCCGCCAGACTTCCGAAGTTTCCCAGACTTCGGAAGTCTGAGGCGTACAGTCCCACTTGGTCGGTCAGCACGGGGAAAGGGCTCAGGTCGCCAATGTAGCGGCCTTCCGCATCGGGAATCTCCCCTGAGGCGAAACGGATCACATCGCGCAGGGCGCGGATGCTGACCTCACCGCCGTAGTCGTATTCTCCATCGGAGCGCGCGCCCGTGCTGCGAGATTCCTTCCCCGACCACAGGTAGGCCACGCGAACCAAAATTGGGAGCAGCATGTGTTTCATTATAATCTCCTTCGCCTTATGGGAATGCCGTGTTCTACGAGCTATTTGGGCCGCAAGCTCTCGTCGTATGGGCCAACGTAGACCGCTGTCTGGTCGGTGGCGCCTTCGGCGAACTCGATCAGTCGGGCGTAGATGGCATCGAAGTCGGGATGGACATCATTACCCCACTTGGCGAGAGTCTTGCGCGCTCCAGACCGCCAGGTGACTTCGATCTCCGGTCGGGCTTCGTCGGGCAGGCCGGGGCGTTCCTCGATCTCCATCTGCGTGAAGTGGTGCTCGCGCAGCAAACTCGCCAGCTCCTCGACCGTGGTCGGTTCCACTTGCAGCGCATAGCGAGCCTCCTGGCCCTCGCGGCCCACAAGCTGGATGAAGAGCCTCCCATCCCCAAAGAGATAGACGTTGCGCCCGCCCCACAGGGGGTGTACATCCCGCAGGATGACCAACTCCAGGGGAATGTCTTGGTCCGTTACCTCGCTTGGGCCTCCACAGGCGCTCAGCACAGATCCACTGCTGACGAGCAGCGCAGCGAGGATAAGGACTCTCACAAGGT
>DUEQ01000394.1 GCA_011192085.1 Caldilineae bacterium | reverse complement strand
GTGACGCGCACGAAATGGATGTAATCGTCGAAATCGTTGCCCGCGAGATAGAAGTCGGAGCCGGGGTGATCGCCGCCGCCGGGCAGGCGGTCGCCAAAGTAGGCGTCGGTGAGGGTGAAGGTCTCGGTCAGCCATTGGCCGCTGTCTTTTTTGCGCACTGTGCCCGCCAGTTTCTCCGGGTTGTCCACTGCGTCGTAGTAGAGGGACCATGTATCTCGGCCCTGGTCCAGATAGGTGACCTCGATGGTGATTGTGGCGCTCCGGTTTTGATACATCCAGGCGTTGTCGACATCAAAGTACATGTTGGGATTGCCGGCCTTGATGTTGGTGCGGCGGGTGTAACGCCCCTCCATGGCGTCCGTCACATGCCATTCGGGCGTGGTTTCTCCGCCATATACGGCGTCGTTCTGGTAGAGCCAGAAGGAGAAGTTGCCGCGGGCGGGGAAGAAATTGTATTCACTTTCTCGAAGGGCCACCCACACCGAGTCCGTGTCGGTCACGTCCGCGCCCAGGTAGTGTTGGGCGAATTCGAGCCAGGGCGCGCGGCCAGGGTCCGTCACCAGGGCTTTGGAGAACACGAAATAGTCCGCATGCCCGGCCAGGCCCGCGTAGACGCACCACATGGTGATCTCCGCGCTCTGCTCCCCGGTGATGGGGTCCACGCATTGTTGGATGGCGTAACTTTCCCAGGCGATGGGCGCGTCCTGCCACCAGGTGTAGATGGGGTCCCAGGAGCCTGCTTTGTAGTAGGACTTGTTGGGGTTATCCACCAGGGCGAAGTCCATATCGGGTTTGAGGCCGTTGTGTTTGAGGCCCATGCCGCGGGAGACCGCGTAGTCGGTGAGGATTCGACGCTGGCTGATGGAGCCGATCTGTCCCTGGGAGGTGTGCAGGACGTAAAGGGGAGCGAATTGATAGAACAAGGGGGTGTTTTGGAAGGCCTCGGAGAAGATGTCGATGATGTCCATCGAGATCTCCACCCACAGTTCGGGCGTCAATCCGGCGTCGTACATGCACTGAAAATCGACGGTGTCGCTGGGTTTGGCCTCGCCAAAGATGCCCGTGCCGATTTGAATCCAGGTGACGCGGGGATCGTTGTCATAACGCTCGGCGAAGGCCTGGATGTATTCCCGATATTGCTGGAGGAGGTAAGGGTCCCAATAGCGGGGAATGGCCCATTGCATGGCGTCACAGCGCACCACGCTTTCTTCATGTTCCCAGATCAGCCAGGGCGGAATGTGGCTGCCGCCGCAGCAGCGGCCATCGTAGAGGGCAAACCCCACGCTGGTGGCTTTGCCCAGTGCGGTCTGTTTATCCAGCCATTGGTCCACCACGGTCCAGTCGAAGACCTGGTCCGCAATCTCGACATCCTTCCAGAAGAAGATCATGTTGCCGCCCCGCAGGAAGGGATAGTCTTCGGGACTGACATCCCCGCGATCGAGGAAGATGTAGATGCCGGGATAGGGGGGATTGGCTTGCGACGAGGCGGTTTGGGCTTGTAGTGCGCTGGGCGGGAGAGGGGCGTCTGGCCCCTGAGCCAGGATGATGGGCGCCACGAGGAGTGTCGCCGCGATGAGGATGAGGGGCGCGAGAAGGGATTTGCGAGTTATCGGGTGCATGAGGAGAGCTCCCTGGAAGTGGAATGGGGCGACTGCCGGCGCGGTGTGAGTTCATCATCTTAGGATGCAGGGGGGTGAATGCATCGCTGCCACGCTATTGGACACATGGCCCCAACTTTGGAACGCACCCAGGCAGACGTCGGCAGTTGCCGTAAGGCGCGCGTGTCATGGCGGCGGCGAGGCGGCCGAACGAGGATCGCACACCACAAGGGAGTGTGGCGGAGTGTACCTTATTCTGGTGGGAAAGGCAAGATGCCGGGGACGGACGGGGACGAAGGAGGTCAGGGTTTGGCGCGCGCGAGGATTCCGGGATAGAATGTCATCGTCCATCGTCCCTATGATTCTGGAGGCTTGTTATGAAACGCGCTGAGTTGGTCGCCTATCTCGACGATCTATTGAACATCCACGCCATCGCCGATTTCGGCCCGCAGGGCCTGCAGATCGAAGGTCGGGAGGAGGTGACGAAGCTGGCCGTGGGCGTGGACGCGGCGCACGCCACCATCGACGGCGCGCTGGCCGCGGGCGCGGACATGCTCATTGTGCATCACGGCGTGTTTTGGGGGCCGACCAAACGTCTGACGGGCGCGTTCGGCTTCAAAGTGCGTCGCTTCTTCGAAGCAGACCTGAATCTCTACGCGGCGCATCTCGCCCTGGATGCGCATCCCGAGCTGGGGAACAACGCGGAGCTCTGTCGGCTGTTGGGCCTGACGCCGGTGAGCGGTTATTTCGACTACAAAGGGTTGGATGTGGGCGTGATCGCTGCGCCCCCGCAGCCTATCTCCTTTCAAACGCTGGTTCAGCGCTTTCGGGATGCGTTGCAGCCGCCCCTGCGGGTGGAGGCCCACGGCTCTGAGATGGTGCACAAGGTCGCAGTGTGCTCGGGCGATGGCGCTCGGAGTATGGAAGAAGCGCAGGCATTGGGATGCGACGCCTTGGTTACGGGCGAGCTGGACTACACCATGGCCCATGCCGCGGAGGAGCTGGGCATGAATGTGATCTACGGCGGGCATTACGCCACCGAGACGTTGGGCGTGCAGGCCCTGGCCCGCCATCTCTCCGAACAATTCGGCCTGCCCTGGGCGTTCGTGGACGCGCCTGTGCCGCTATAACGCCCAATGCCGCCAATCCCCACGCTTCACGTTTCACTCTCCTCCCGATTGCCTGCCCTTCGTGCATCTTTTCACGGTGAAAACTTCCATGCTATTGTAAGCTGTGTTATAATCACCGCTGAATTT
>DUEQ01000393.1 GCA_011192085.1 Caldilineae bacterium | reverse complement strand
TTAGCCCACATTGTGTTGTGGACGTGCGTTGTTATCTTGCCTTTCAATAGGAAACATCCCATGAGTCGAGCCGCCAGCCGGGCCATGCGCCTGAAGGAAATGGAAAGACTATATTATCAAAAACCCTGGAGCGACGCGGTGCTCGCCGATTGGCTGGGCGTTGACCGGACCATCATCTATCGAGATCGGATGGAGATGGAAGCCAGCGGCGTGCCTTTCGTCGAGGAATCCCGCGGACGATACCGTATCGATCGACAGAAATACCTATCGCCGGTGCGGCTGGATATTCGCGAGAAGCTGAGTCTGTATCTTGCTGCGCGCAAGGCGGCTCAGCTCACCCGAGTGGGGCAGAAGCCCATGGCATCGGCCCTGAGCAAGCTGGCCGCGGCTATGCAGAATCCGATGATGGAAAAGCTGGTGCAATCGGCGGAGAAGCTCATGGCCAGCACCCAACGCCCGCAGCAGGAGAGGGTGTTCGAGACGGTGGCTCACGCCTGGGTGGATGGGCTGCGTCTGCGGGTGCAGTATCAGGGATTGACCACCCGGAATCCCTATTGGGACCGGATCAGTCCTTATCTCATCGAGCCCTCGCTCTGGAGTGATAGCGTGTATGTCATCGGGCTCAGCAATGTGTGGGACAAGATTGTGGCATATCGTCTGGATCGCATTTTGAAGGCGGCGTTGGGCGAGCCTTTCGACATTCCTGAGGATTTCGATGAAGATGCGTTTTTGCGTCACGCCTGGGGGGTGTGGCTGGGGGAGGGGGAGCCGCAGGAGGTGGCGTTGCGTTTCGCTCCCGGGCCCGCGGCCAAGCGGGTGTTGGAGAGCGTGTGGCACCCCCTGGAGCAGGTGGAGTGGTTGGAGGATGGGAGCGTGGTGTGGCGGGCGCCCATTGCCGAATGGCGGGAGATGCTGCCCTGGATTCGAAGCTGGGGCGTGGATGTGGAGGTGCTGGAGCCGGAGGCGCTACGAGAGACCTTAATGGGGGAAGCACGCGCGCTAGCCCGCCTCTATGGCTGGCAGATCGGGCGTGACGCAACGTCCGATTCGGTATTGGATGACTTTTTCGGAGGTTGAGTGGTTGAGATGAAGCTTTACCCCTATCAACAACGCGTAAAAACTTTGATTCAATCAGGCCGTTCGGTCATCTTGCAAGCGCCCACAGGCGCGGGCAAGACCCGGGCTGCGCTGGCCCCTTTCATCGAAGCCTTCTTTCAGTTCCCGCCCGAACGCTTCCCAAAACAGGCTATCTACAGCGTGCCCATGCGCGTCCTGGCGACTCAGTTCACCCAGGAGTACAGCGATCTGGCTGACCGGCACCAGAGACTCTTCCTGGAGCGTAAGCCGATTCAGGTCAGAATCCAGACGGGGGAACAGCCAAAGGATCCGACTTTCGTGGGCGATCTCATCTTCGCCACCATCGACCAAAGCCTGAGCAGCGCCCTGGGCGTGCCCTATAGCCTGTCCTTGGGACGAAGCAATCTCAATGCTGGCGCGTTCTACGCATCCTATCTGATTTTCGATGAATTCCACCTCTTCCCGGTGGACGCAAAGCAGGGGGGCGGTGCATTGACAACCACCTTGCAATTACTTTCCCGCCTCAAAGGCCTCATCCCTTTCATTTTGATGACCGCGACCTTCTCCAGTGGCATGTTGAACGAGCTGGCCCGACGCCTGGATGCCGAGGTGGTGACTGTGCCGCCGGAAGAATACACCATGATCGCCGGTCGGGGTGGCAAACGTCCTCGCCAGCGCACCTACCATGTTCACGACGCGCCCATCTCCGCCCGGGCTGTCTTGGCCGCGCATCAAACCCGCACTATTGCCATCTGCAACCAGGTGAAGCGGGCCCAGGCGCTTTATGAGGAGCTCCGTCAACAAACCGCGGGCACAGGTATCGAAGTTATGCTGCTGCACAGCCGTTTCACCCAGAAGGATCGCAAGGAGAAAGAGGAACGTTTGCGCCGGGAGTTTGGCGAGGAGAGGGAACAGCGCCAGGCGAAAAGCATGATCCTGGTGGCCACGCAGGTGGTGGAGGTGGGGCTGGATATCACCAGCGAAAACCTGCACACCGAGATCGCACCAGCCAACGCGGTGTTGCAGCGCGCGGGGCGCTGCGCCCGCTATCCGGGCGAATTGGGACATGTGCACATTTATCCTGTGCCCGAAAAAGAGGATAAGAAAGGCAACTCTCGGCCCGATTATCTGCCCTACCCTCGTGAGTTGGGCGAAAAAGCATGGGTCAGCTTTCAAGCTCGGGATGGCATGGTCATCGACTTCCAGGAAGAGCAGCGCATCATCGACGAGGTGCATCTGGAGAGCGACCGCCGTCTGCTGGCGGCCATGGACCGCCAGGCGCCCTTATTGTGGGATAGCATCTACGACGCGCTTGCTGGCGACCGCAGTCAACGCCGCACCCTCATCCGCAAGATCGATAACATCACCGTGCTGGCCGCCCGAGATCCCGACGATTTGGGCAATCCCTTCCAGGCCCAGGGTTTCGGCCTTTGGCGGGGTACGGTCCGGGGCATCTTTCAGGAATTGCAGGAATGGGCGGACGCGGCCGGGGACCCGCTGGCAGAGCCGGAGGATACCTGGGTGATGAAGACCCTCACCGCGGTGGAACGCAACCCCGACGACCCCACCCGCCCCATCGAGCTCCTGTGGCAAGAGGTCACCGATGCCGACATGCTCGATGAGGCCAGTATTGTGGTCATTCACAGCCGCTTCTGCGCTTATGACGATGAGGAGGGCTTTCGCATTCGCTTTCCCAATGAGAACCCGTGGGCTTCAGCACCGGGCGACTTTCACATTCCCAACAGTCAGGGAAGATTCAGCTATGCATTGGAGTCCTACCAGGAGCACATTGGGAACATGATTCGCATCTATCGACAGTGCTTTCAGCACCGGCTTGCTTATGTGAACGCCCGCCTGTCCCAACAGCGCGCCCTGCCTGGCTCAGATCCCTTGCCCCCCGACGGGCTGGATCGGGCCCTACGCGCGGCCATCGCCTTGCACGATGTCGCCAAAATGGACCGGCGCTGGCAGCAATGGGTGCGCCTTTATCAGAATGGGATCAATGAGCCCATCGAGGACGCGGACTTTATGGCCGTACATACCCATTGGGATCCTGTCGATCCGCGCTGCGAGGCCGCGAGGGAGGCAGCGGATCGGAAGGTGAAGCGTCCGCCCCATGCCGGAGAGAGCGCGGTGGCCTCGGCCCGCATCATCGCACAGATTCTCGACGGCAACGAGCCTCTAATTCGGGCCGTTATCACCGCCATTGCCCGACACCACAGCGCCAGCGCACACAGCTTTGGCGACTATGCCTTGCATCCCGCGGCCCCCGACGCGGTGGTCCGGGCCTTGAATCTGGCTGGATTTACGCAGCAATCCCCTGACCTCATCATGCAGTCTCCCAATATCGATATCGAAGATTATTTCAGTGAACGCATCTTCTGGCAACACATGCTTTATTTGCTCATCGTCCGCTATTTGCGGTT
>DUEQ01000392.1 GCA_011192085.1 Caldilineae bacterium | reverse complement strand
TTCGAGCAGCCCACCGACCCCCGCATGGACCAGTTCAACAAATCCATCAACTTCGACGCCCGCCTATGGGAGGCGGATATCCTCGGCTCCCAGGCGTACGCCCACGCGCTGGCGGAAGCGGGCCTCCTCGCGCCAGCGGAGCGGGACCAGATCGTACGGGGACTGGAAAAAGTGGCCGGGGAATGGCGGGAGGGCCGATTTCGCCTCAAGCCCGAGGACGAGGATATCCACACGGCCATCGAACGTCGTCTGACCGAACTCATCGGGCCGGTCGCGGGCAAGCTGCACACCGGTCGCAGCCGCAATGACCAAGTCGCCACCGATCTGCGCCTCTACCTGTGCGACGCGCTGCAAGACCTGGAAATGATGCTGACAGGTCTTCAGCGCACCATCATCCTGGTGGCGGATCGCAGCATCGACGTGATCATGCCCGGCTACACCCATCTCCAGCCCGCGCAGCCCGTGCGCTTCGCCCACTGGATTATGAGCTACTTCTGGATGTTGCAGCGGGATTGGGGGCGGTTGGAGGATATGCGGCGCCGGGTGGAAGTGATGCCCCTGGGATCGGGCGCGCTGGCGGGCACGCCCCTGGACATCGACCGGGAGCAACTGGCCCAACGACTGGGCTTCAGTCGCATCAGCGAAAACAGCATGGACGCGGTCAGCGACCGGGATTTCGCGGCTGAATTCCTCTTCTGGGCCGCCATGCTCAGCATCCACCTCAGCCGCCTTAGCGAAGACCTCATCCTCTTCTCCAACCCCAGCCTGGGATTCATCCGCCTGGCCGACGCCTACACCACCGGCTCTAGCCTCATGCCGCAAAAGAAGAATCCCGACGCGTTCGAACTGGTGCGGGGCAAAACCGGTCGGATCATCGGGGACCTCACAGGCCTGCTCACCACCCTCAAGGGTCTGCCCTCCACCTACAACAAAGACTTGCAGGAGGACAAGGAGCCCCTGTTCGACGCCATCGACACCCTGAAGCTGGCTCTGCCCGTCGTTGCAGGCGCGCTGGACACCATGACCCTGCGGCCCGAGCGCATGGCCCAGGCCCTGGACGACGCCATGCTCGCCACCGACTTGGCGGACTGGCTCGTGGCCCAGGGCGTCCCCTTCCGCCAAAGCCATCACATCGTCGGGCAGGTAGTGGCCGAGGCCGAACGCCGCGGCCTCCCCCTCAGCCGCCTTTCCCTGGCCGACCTGCAAGCCATCCACCCCGGCTTCACCGCAGACGCACTGGCCGTGTGGGCCTTCGAACGCTCTGTGGAGCAGCGCCGCGCGGCCGGAGGCACGGCGCGCGAGGCTGTGCTGACTCAAATCAACCAGGCCAAAGCCATCCTGGGCTTCGATAAGTAGCAAAATCCCATCGCCAATCTCTAGTTTCCAAATCTCCAATACCCCCATGTACCGATCCTACTTTCGCTGCATCCGCGGCTGCCCTGGCGAATACTCCCTCTACGACGTCATCTACACTTGCCCCCATTGCGGCGGTCTACTGGAGGTCGCCCACGACGTGGACGCGTTGGGCAATCGCTCCGCTGCAGGGTGGATGAATCTATTCGAACGCCGCGCGGGCGCCACCCAATGGCCCTATGGTTCGGGCGTGTGGCGCTACAAGGAATGGGTCGTCTCCGACCTGGAGGATGACAACATCGTCAGCACCTTCGAGGGAAACACCAACCTGTTTCACGCCCGGCGGCTGGGCCAGGAGATCGGCGTGCCCGATCTGTGGGTGAAACAATCGGGCAACAGCCACACCGGCTCCTTCAAAGACCTGGGCATGACCGTGCTGGTCAGCGTCGTGAAGCAGATGATCGCCATGGGCAAGCCCATCAAGGCCGTGGCCGCGGCCTCCACGGGCGACACCTCCGCGGCCCTGGCCGCCTATGGCGCGGCCGCGGGCATCCCCACCGTCGTCTTCCTCCCCCGCGGCAAGGTCAGCCAGGCCCAACTCATCCAGCCCATCGCCAACGGCGCCATCGTCCTGGCCCTGGACACCGACTTCGACGGCTGCATGCGCATCGTCAAAGAGGTGACCAGAGATCAGAGCATCTACCTGGCCAATTCCATGAACTCCCTGCGCATTGAGGGACAGAAGACCGTGGGCATCGAGGTGGTGCAGCAGTTCGATTGGGAGACGCCCGACTGGTTCATCATTCCCGTAGGGAACTTGGGCAACATCAGCGCGCTGGGCAAGGGGTTGCTGCTGATGAAAAAGTTGGGACTCATCGACAAGCTGCCGCGGCTGGCTGCGGCCCAGGCCGCGCACGCCAACCCCTTCTATCTCTCCTGGAAGAAAAATTTCAGCGAAAAGGTGACGGTGAAGGCCCGGCCCACCCTGGCCTCCGCCATCCAGATCGGCGATCCCGTCAGCTATGAAAAGGCGGTCAAGACCCTACGCGAATTCGAGGGGGTAGTGGCGCAGGCCACCGAGGCGGAACTAGCCGAGGCCTCGGCGCAGGCCGACCTGAACGGCCTCTACACCTGCCCCCACACAGGCGTGGCCTTGGCCGTGCTCAAGAAGCTGGTGGCCCGGGGAGTCATCCAATCCCATGAACGGGTGGTGGTCATCTCCACCGCGCACGGACTCAAATTCACGCAATTCAAGATGCGCTATCACATGCGGGAACTGGAAGGGGTGGACTCCAGGCTGGCCAACCAACCCATCTATCTGCCCGCGGACGTGGACGCGGTGAAGCGGGCGCTGGATGAGAAGTTAGGCTCAATCGAACACCTGCGATAGGCTTCCTCGAGGCTCAGGAAAACGCCCTCCCTTTCTGCCCGAAGGCAATCATTACCCCAGTCCCTTGCCTTCGGCGGGAAGATCGCGCCAGACGTTCTCCCCGCATCCCCCTTGGCATGGGGGCCTCACCGAGGGCTTGCCAGCGATGGCGAAAGCATGTACAATAGAAGTGACGCAATGCGTCACTGGAGACAAGCCATGTTGAATCAACGCATCCTGACGTTTCAAACCCGGGATGGGCAAAAGGTGATTGTGCGGCGCATGTTGCCCGCGGACGTCAACCACCTGGCGCGCATCTATCGGCATCTCAGCCCCGAAAGCCTCTATCTACGCTTTCAGGAGCCCGCGACGAATCTGCCGCCCCTACGGGTGCTGGAGGAAGCGCGCAAACTGGCAGAGAGCGGCTACACCCAGGGGAAGGGCTTTCTCGCTTTTGTGGAGACGCCCGGGCGAGGATACGAACCCATCGCCGGCGCGCGTTATCTCCGCATCGGCCCGGACGCCGCGGAAGTGTCCATCACCGTGCGGGATGACTTCCAAAGAAAGGGCGTGGGCAAGCAGTTGCTGGCGCTGACGTTACGGGAGGCCCGCAAAGCGGGCATTCGCAAGCTGGTGGCCAACGTCAGCGCTCAGAACCGGGCCATCCTGCAACTGCTCAACCAGTTTCCGCTGCCTATCCAGCGAGAGCGTTTTGGCCCCGAACTCTACATCGAGGCCGACATCTCGAATCTGGAATTCATCGAGCCAACGATAACTTTTGAAACAGCCACGGCCCCAGCCCCGAGACGACGAAGCCCACCAACGCGTAGCGCAGGTAGCGGATAGCCTGAAGCGCGAGGTAATCCGCCACGGGCAGGGCGTCCAACAGAAATTTGGGCCCCACATAGCAAAGCGCAACGAGGGCCAAGCCCACAATGAAGCGAAGGATGCGTCGGCCCCAGGGGCCGTCCACCTGGAAATCGAGGCGTTTCACGTCCCACGTCAGACCCGCCAAGATGCCAAACAGCAGCCCCGCCAGTTGCACCGCACTGGCATTGGGCCAGGAGGAATTTTGGGGATCGATGGGGAAGATGACCAACAGCAACAGCGAAAAAGCCAGAGAGGTGAGGATGATGGTGCGCGCACACCTGGCCCGCACAACCATCTCCAGTTTGGGAGCGCCCCAGAGCAGGGCGGCCGCCACGGCCAAACCCGCAAGCCAACCACCAATGACGTCGGTGGGATAGTGCACGCCCAGGTAGATGCGCGAACATCCGATATAAAAGATCAGCGCGCCTGCCAGGATCCAAAACCAGGTCCGACGCACCTGGACGGCTAACACCCCCCACACGCCCATGGCCGTGGCGGCGTGCCCGCTGACGAAAGCGGGCGACGTCTCATGCCAGAGCTTCTGGATGGGAGGGGAAGGAGGCCTGGGGATGTTGAACGTCCATTTGATGAACCCCGATACATAGCTGGAGAACACCAACGCCAGCGCGGCCATCGCGCCCCAGCGTTTGGAAAGAGTCCAATAGATGAAGGGCATGGCCAGCAGGAAAAAAGACTCCGTGCCCAGGAAACTGAAGAACCGCATCATCGCGGTCGCCCCCTCCGATTGAAAATTCCCTTGCAGCCACAGAATGAAGGGGATACTGGCCTCATTGATCTGTTGCAGCCATGCAATCATGATTCACGCTCCGGAGTGTGAAAAGCGTCGGAATATGACTCTTTGGAATTGACGAGAATCGGGCGTTGTCACCTGGATTCCTCAGGCGCACCACGGTGTTGATACGCGTCATACAAACTGAACCCGCCCACCATCACGCATCCCACCGTCAGCCAGAAGAGCATGGCCGGGATGCCGATGAGGTCGGCCAGGGTGGCGGCGATGAGCAGAGGGGCCAACCCCACCAGTGAAGCCATCATGAATTGCACCGTGAAGACCCGACCCCGCAACGCGGGCGGCGTGCGGCGCTGAAGCTCGGTTTGGGCCAGGGTGTTGATGATATAGAGGCTGAAGCCCAGGGGCAGCATGGTCAGGCCCACCAGCAGCATCGTGGTGCTGACATGGGCCGAGACCTGGACGTCGGGGATGCGGGACGGGGCGTAGTCGAAGCTAATCAGCGCCAGCGTGCCGAAAGAGAGGGTGGTGAGGATAAGCATGGCGGTCTGCATCCAGCGCACAGGGATGAGATCGCCCGCCTTGCCCAGGAACAGGATGGCCAGGAGCATGCCCGCGCCCGCCGGAGCGAAGATATACACCGCGTCCTCGGGCGCGAGGCCCAGCACCCGGGCGCTGAACCCAGGCGCGATCATGGCCAGGATCATCAACAGCGACGCCACCAGGGTGAGCTGAATCACCGCCAGGTAGATGGGCCGGTGTGTGACGACGAAGACCCACCCCTCTCGCACCTCCCGCCACATCTTGCGCATCGACATCACCTTCCCGCCCCGCCTGTGGCCTCGGCTCCTGGGCAGTTTGAGCACCAGCAGAAAAGCGATGAGATAGAAAGCGCCCATCAGTGCGAAGGAGCCCATCAAACCCAGCAGTTTCACGGCCGCCGGCGCAATAATAATCAACCCGAAGAGCTGAGCCAGGGCCGCGGTGATGTTGAACAGGGAATTGGAGGCCACGAGCTTGTCCTCGCCCACCAACAACGGCAGCTTGGCCAGCACAGAGGGGTTGTAGAACGACCCCATGGACGATCCCAAAAAGGTGATGGCGTACACGATCAGCAACAGCAGTGTGGGGAAGCCGTCCAACCAACGTAGGGTGAAGATGTAGCTGAGGGCGAGCACGCCCCGAAACAGGTTCGAAAAGATGATGATGTATTTCTTGGGCACGCGGTCGATGACCGTGCCCGCGACAAAGGAAAAGATCACCGGGGGCAGGCTAAAGGCCACGATCATCAGCCCAATTTGCAGACTTTGCCCGGTCAACCGCTCGATAAGCACCAACTGAACGAAATGGATGCCGTTTTGGGCGGTCAGGGAGAGGAGCTGCGCCAGCCACAGACGTCTGAACGCGGGGATATTGAGGACAGGCTTGTATTCGGAGATGGCAGAGGTCATGAACGCTGGTCGATGGAATCCATATCCGAAGCGCGAGCAACGATTTTCTTCAGAGAACGGCGAAATTTATCGCGGGGAAGCATCAGCCGCCGCTGGCAGGTGGTGCACACCAAACCAATATCCGCGCCTGTGCGCACCACGCGCCACTCCCAGCCGCCGCAAGGATGTTTTTTCTTCAGACGAACGATATCGCCGATATGGACATCGATATAATCGGGCTTGCTCATGGCTGTTTCGGACATAGAAATCTCACGCAAAGCCGCCAGGGCGCAAAGGAAGAAAGATTTGCAGGTGGCAAGTGGCAAGTGGACTTGCGCAGTCCCACCTGCCAGCTGCTACTTACCACCATTTTCATTGATATCGGCGGGCTGCCGCCCGTGGCGCCTACGTTGAAAATCGCTTTGGCATCGCTAGCGAAACGGTTTCGGCGGCCATGTTGGCCGAGCGGGCTGCTGCATAACGGAAGCATTATACCAGCAAATGCGAATTTCGTAGATTTGTCATTCGCCAGGAAGATGGGATTTTGCAGCTTCCAAGCGAAAAGAGTAAACTTCACATCATGACCCAACCAATGCAACACCCCACCAAATCCCCTTCGCCCGCTGGAAAACGCCTTTCTAGCGGGCTTTTGGGCCTGCTACTGGTGATCTTCCTGGCATCTTTCCTCTACGCCAGCTTCCTCTTCTTCCGCACGGCCCGCGCCATCCTCGCGTCCTCTCCCCAGGCCAAGGGGAACCCCCTGCTGCTGGTCGCGAAAAGGGATGGCGCGCAGCCCGCGCTCGCCGACATGCCTCAAGGCCAGGCCCCCTATCCCGAAGCCGCGCTTCCCGGCGGAAGGCCCTATCAGACCCCGGAAATCCCCATCGACTCCTTTTGGGAAACCCAGGACCCGGTCAACATCCTCCTTCTGGGCATCGATCAGCGCCCGGGCGAAAACGGCTACTTCCGCACAGACACGATGATCCTGCTCCATGTCAACCCCAAAACGGGCGATGTGGGCATGATCTCCTTCCCGCGCGACCTGTGGGTGGAGGCGCCCGGCTATTGGGAGACCCGCATCAACAGCGCGCACGTCATCGGCGACGCGAAAGGGTATCCCGGCGGCGGGCCCGCGCTGGCAAAAAAGACCGTGGAGAAGCTCATCGGCCAGCCCGTGGACTACTACGTCCGCATCAATTTCGAGGGCTTTCGCAAACTTCTGGAAGAGATCGGATGCATCGAGATCGATGTGCCCAAACTCATCGACGATCCCACCTTCCCCGATGACAATTATGGCTACGATCCTCTCTACATCGAGCCGGGCCACTACTGCATGGACGCAGACCTGGCGCTGAAATACGCGCGCACCCGTCACGTAGACAGCGATTTCGGACGGATGGAGCGACAGCAACAGGTGCTCATGGCCATCAAGGACAAAATCCTGAGCACGGGCGGATTGCCCCGCCTCATCGTGCGCGCGCCAGCTCTGCTTAACATCCTCTCCGACTCCATCCAGACCGACATGCCCCTGAGCAAGATGATCGCGCTGGCCAACATGGCCCGCAACATGGAGCTGAACAACATCCGGCGGCTGATCATCGACGTGAACATGGTGGAGCCCGCCATCACCGACACCGGCGCCTGGGTGCTCATGCCCAAGATGGACCGCATTCAGGCCGCGATCCACGACTTCTTCGCAACCGACAACGTCGAAACGGGCCAGGGACAGCAGGCTCCCCCCACGGCCACGACCCCATCCGACGAAACGTCCCTTCCCAACCTCGCGACCCCGCCCCAAGAAGTACGCATCATCATCCTCAACGGCACGAACACGCCCGACCTGGACAAAGTCCTCTCCGACATCCTCATCTCCTACGGTTATAATGTCGTGGGAGTGGGCATGGCCGACCGCAATGATTACGCCGCCACCCAGATCATCGAAAGTAGCGGCCACGAGGGAATCGTACAGCGATTGGCCGACTTGTTGGGCGTCTCGGATCAAGACATCCGGCCCGGCGCAGCGGACCAACTCCAGGCCGACATCGTCATCATCCTGGGCGCTAACTTCAGCATGCCCCCATAACCCCCATATTCCCCTTTCTCCCGCCAGGCGATAGCAGCGCCCAGCGGGTCGTCGGAATGACGATCGGCGTGGCGCGCCCATCGGCGATCCGGCGGTCGACACGCACCCTTTCCAGACCATGTTCGAATTCCACGTCGCTCGCGAGGCCCGAGACCGCTACCAGTTCGACGAATCCCTCTTCGCCTACGATGGCCGCGTCATCATCGGCGACTACAACGCCGCGCAGCGTTTCGCCCATCGTATGAACGTCGCCCGCGAGGCCGACAAATCCCTGGAACGGGCCGTCCGCGCCTCCGACATCTACGCATTGGGCCTGTTGGATGAGATCATGCACCTCCTCATCCACCGCTACCGCCAGCAGGCGGACCCCAACCTCTTCGCCCGCGCCCTGGACGCCTTGCGGGCGCATGTGGGGGAGGAGGCGCTGGAATCCACCCTGCGCGCATTCCTGGAGCGATTCCCGCCCCTGGCCGTCTACCGGGGAGAGATGACCGGAGAACAGTGGCTGGAAGGCTGGAGCCACGGCCTCTCCCACCGGGAGATGGCCCTGGAGGAGCTCATCCTCCTCTGGATCGCGAACCAGAATCCCGCGGCCTCCCCCTATCGGGAACTATTCGACGATTCGCCCCTGGCCCAGGCCACGGCCTACCTCCCCGCCATCCAGAGCCTGCGCGGCTTCCTCGACGACCGGCCCCCCTTCGCGGACACAGGCAAAAGCCTCATCGACGTCCTCCTAGAGCCCATCCTAGCCTCTCCCCACTCCTTGGAAGGCCAGCTTCGCTACATCCGCGAACGATGGGCCCCCTGGTTGGGCGACCTCGCGCGCAAGCTCCTCCTGGGCCTCGACTTTGTCGCCGAAGAGTCCCGACCGCGGACCTTCGGTCCGCCCGGCCCCACACCGCCCCCCGACCTGAGCTGGCTGGAAGAGGAGCCGGAGAACTACACCCCCGACACCGATTGGATGCCTCGGGTCGTCCTATTGGCCAAGAACACCTACGTCTGGCTGTGGCAACTCTCCCGTCAGTATGGCCGCCCCATCACCCGCCTGAATCACATCCCCGACGAAGAACTCGACGCCCTGGCCGACCGGGGCGTCACCGCGCTCTGGCTCATCGGCCTATGGAAGCGCAGCCGCGCATCCCAACGCATCAAGCAGATGATGGGCAACCCCGAGGCTGTGGCCTCCGCCTATGCGGTGGATGATTACGTCATCGCCGACGAATTCGGGGGCGAGGCCGCGGCGGCCAACCTGCGGGAGCGGGCCTGGCGGCGGGGCATCCGACTCGCCTCCGACATGGTGCCCAACCACATGGCCATTGACTCCCAATGGGTCATCGAGCAGCCCGATCGCTTCCTCTCGCTGCCCTACTCGCCCTTCCTCAACTACGCCTTCCACGGCCCCGACCTCAGCGACGACCCCCGCGTCGGCATTTTTCTGGAAGACCACTACTACGACCACAGCGACGCCGCGGTCGTCTTCAAGCGGGTGGACTATCACACGGGCGATGAGCGCTACATCTACCACGGGAACGATGGGACCTCCATGCCCTGGAACGACACCGCTCAGCTCGACTATCTCAACCCCGACACCCGCGAGGCCGTCATCCAGACCATCCTCCACGTAGCCCGACAATTTCCCATCATCCGCTTCGACGCGGCCATGACCCTGGCCAAACGCCACATTCAGCGGCTGTGGTGGCCCGAGCCGGGCCAGGGGGGGGCCATCCCCTCTCGAGCGGCCTTCGCCATGACTCGCGAGGAATTCAATCGCCGCATGCCCAACGAATTCTGGCGAGAGGTAGTGGACCGCATCGCGGCCGAAGCGCCCGACACCCTGCTTCTGGCCGAAGCCTTCTGGCTGATGGAGGGCTATTTCGTGCGCACATTGGGCATGCATCGCGTCTATAACAGCGCGTTCATGCACATGCTGCGGGATGAGGAGAACGCCAAATATCGGGGGCAGATCAAGGAGACTCTGGCCTTCGATCCCGAAATCCTCAAGCGATACGTCAACTTTATGACGAATCCTGATGAGGAGCCCGCGGTTGTACAGTTCGGCAAGGGCGACAAATACTTCGGCGCGTTCACCGTCATGGCCACCGTGCCCGGCCTGCCCATGATCGGCCACGGCCAGTTCGAAGGTTTCGCGGAAAAATATGGCATGGAGTATCATCGGGCCTATTGGGACGAGCAACCCGACACGGCGCTGTTGCAACGCCATCAGCGAGAGATCGTCCCCCTGCTCAAACGACGCTATCTCTTCGCAGACGTGGTCAACTTTCGCCTCTACGACTTTGAAACCGAAACGGGCGTGAACGAGGACGTGTTGGCCTATTCCAACCGGGTGGGGGATCAGCGCGCGCTCATTCTCTACCACAACCGTTTCGCGGAAACTCGCGGCCATCTCCGAGTCGCCGTTCCCTTCAAAGGTCCGGACAAATCCCTGCGCCAGGAGTCCTTCGCCCAGGGCATGGCCCTGCCCGACGACCCGGCCGCATTCGTCATCTTCCGAGAAATGCTCTCGGGCCTGGAGTTCATTCGCAACTGCGCGCAACTGGCCCGCGAGGGCTTCTACGCCGAACTCAACGCGTACGGTCGTCAGGTGTTCCTGGATTGGCGCGTGGTCTACGATAGCGACGGGCGCTACGCGCAACTGACCGCGGAGCTGAAGGGCCGCGGCGTCCCCAGCATCGAGGAGCGCCTCCGTCGGCAGACCCTACGCCCCCTGCATCGGGCCTTTCGCGCGGTGTTCTCTCCCGATCTGTTGCAACAACTCCTGGCCCAGCGCAGCGATCGCGCGCCCCTGGCGCCAGCCCAAGAGTGGATATGGGATCAGGCCTTCTTAGATCGCCTGACCACCTTCTTCGACGCCGTCAACGCTTTCGCCCGCCCCGATCCCGAATCTGATGACGATCTGGATGTGGACATCCTCCGCCGCCGTTTGGAAAAGGCCCAACGTCCATCGTCCCGCGTCCAACATCCACATGGTGAAGCCTCGACATCGCGCGGACACGCCCACACGCCCACGCGCTCATACGCGTTCCAGAGTCTCATCGAATTGCGCGCGGCTCTGCGCCTGCCCCACATCGCCCAGCGATTCCCCTGGCCTCGCTCCAAGAAATACCGGGAGGCGGTGGCCTACCTGTTAGAGGGCCTAAACGATCAGGACGGGGACGCATGGCTCATCCTCATCAGCTACGCTATCCTCCACCGCCTGGGCGATCTCTCCCCGGCCGATGATCCCGCAGGCCAGGCCCGGGCCTGGTATCGTGACTGGCTGCTAGACAAAGAGCTCAGCGCTATCCTGCAAGACATGGGCCTGACTCCTTTCCGCGCCGATCAGATCGCGCAGCTTACAGGCATCCTCATCGGCTGGCAAGGCTGGCGCCTGAATAAAACCATTATGACCCGGCCCTACTCCGCCCGTCCCCGCTCACTACTCGCTGCCCTTCTAAAAGATGACGATGTACGCGCCTTCCTGGGCGTCAACCTCTATCAGGGAGTGCAGTGGTACAAAAAAGAAGCCATGGAGCGCCTCCTTCACAGCCTGTTCAGCATCGCCGCGCTGGAGCTGGTCACCGAGACCGAGGAGAGTCGCCAAGTGGCCCGGTCGCTGGTTCGCGCCTATGACGTCGTCCATCTCATCACCGTCGCCCACGCCCTCTCCGGCTATCGTTTGGACAAGCTAATGGAGCTGGTTTGACTATGATCCATGATACCTCCAGCCAGGATGACATCACCCCCGCCTAGCTCCAAGGCTTCTTCGCGGGCTGGCCCAACCCGCCATCGCCCGAAACCCACCTCCGCATCCTCCAAAACAGGGATGAAGTCGTCCTGGCAGTGGATACGGACACGGGCCAAATCGTAGGCCACGTCACGGCCATCACGGACCGCGTTATCGCCGCCGGCATCCCCCTGCTGGAAGTCCTGCCCCTTTACCAGGGTCAAGGCATTGGATCGGAGCTCATGCGCCGTATGTTGGAGCGCCTGTCCCATTTCGACATGGTCGAACTCCTCTGCAACGCCCGCTTACAGCCCTTCTACGCCCGCTTCGGCATGACGCCTGTCGCGGACATGATGTTTTGACGCTACCGCCGCCAATCAGGAAGAGGAGATTCATCCCCATAAGAAGAGTCTTTGCATGCCATGGCATTGGCTTTGCGGAGTATTTTGGGATTAGAGACCGGGCGATTTAACAGATCTCCCTCTTCAGCGCAAAAAGCCCAGGGGATTGCGTTGGACGTTGCGATAGCGGATCTCGAAGTGGAGATGGGGGCCCGTGCTGCGACCCGTACTCCCCACCGCGCCGATCTGCTGCCCTTGCCCCACCGAATCCCCAATGCGCACATAAATGGCGCTGAGATGGGCGTAGTAGGTGCGATAACCATTGCCGTGGTCGATGATGACCAGGTTGCCATAGCCTGTGCGATCCCAACCAGCATAGACCACATAACCGGAATCGGACGCGACCACAGGATTGCCCAGCCAGGAGCCGATATCGATGGCCCGATGATTATTCCAGAATCCCTGGGTGATATAGCCGCTGACAGGCCACACAAAGTTGCCCGTGCCGCGCTTCGCTCCCTTGGGGATGGGGCCGCGATAAACGCTGACTGTGCGGGCCACGTACGGCTTCTCGCCACCAGGAATAATGAGATGCTCGCCCGGCGTGAGCGTCGCGTCTGGACCATCCAGCTTATTCCATTCGAAATCGACAATCGCCTCGGGCTTGACCTTGTATTTCTTAGCGATCTTGGCGATGGTGTCCCCTTTCTTGATCTTATGATACACCCCATCCACCGGCAGAATGACCAGCTTGTCGCCAATACGCAACAGATCGGGATTTTGCTCCAGCACCGGATTGGACCACATGATGGTCTCAGGTTTGATGCCAAACTTCTCCGCAATGCCAAAAACCGTATCCCCAGCCTGCACCTCATAGGTCAAGATATCGGTGCGAGGCCGGTCGGGGATGATGGTGAAAGGCACGGCCGCGCGAGGGAGCGGTCCGCTGGATTTA
>DUEQ01000391.1 GCA_011192085.1 Caldilineae bacterium | reverse complement strand
GCCCTCCTGATGCGGGGTTTCCCTTCCGCAAAAACCCAAGCATCGGGAGAGCCGGACTTTTGGTCAATATCAATTCCCACTCAGCTGCATCGAAATCCCCTAAAGTGCAGTTTCCGGTCCCAAACGCCGTACAAATCAAAATGAGAAGTGGAGGCGGCGGGATTCCAACCCGCATGGCCCGATCAGAAGTCGGGTGTCCTTGCCATTAGACCACGCCCCCACTTCTACGCCGGCCGACCGTGGCAGCGGGCAGCCGGCTTTTGTTTTGTCCGTACGGAACTAGAACTGGTATAACAAGTGCGATGATATGTTCAAGTGGTTCACGCGATCTGTATTGTCGGAAAATCGGAAGTTGATACAAGTCGTTTTTCGATAACAGCTTGTGATTAAACACGAGTGATGGGGCCGCCACTACAGCCCCAACTGGACACTTTGTGTTTGGAACAGGATGCGGTGGCGAGGCCTTCGACGAAAGGCGAGGTCGGCCATCGCGGGGCGCTCGCTTCTTAGGCTCCGAAGGACCTTACGCCAATGCAAGTCCCTGACACCTGGTCGGAAGGGGATCAAGTCATAACCCCGAATGGCACTGTTGACCGAGTTGAATTGGTTGCCTGACTCGGGTTGCGCGCTGGAGGCGCCTCTTCGATTTCTTTCGTCCCTCACGCATCAGCGGGTACCGGTGGCGGCGTCGTTTCAGTACCCGCGGTTCGATCCGGCCCCCCGCGCAAAGGCACCTCCAGCGATGCAATCTCCTCCAACAACAGCCCCACGGCCCCCGCCCCGTACAACCCAAGCCCCAGCGTGCTCCAAGCCGCCAGAATCCTCGAGCAGGTTCGTGTAAAGCTGATCCGCCGCGGATCCTTGCCATGCTCGAAGGCCGCGGCGCAAATGATCCGCCGGATCAGCTGGAACGAATCCAACATTTCGCCCCAGCAACGCCGGCTCTCCCGTCTGCTCGCCCGAATACGTCCCAAACGCAGCATCCATGATGCAGGCCGTGGCCCGCGAGATGATCACGCAGAGGCGCACAATCAGGAGCCCCACCCCCGGCTTCTGCGACTTCGGCTGGGGGAATGCTTCCTGGTTTTCCGGCGTGTCGGACAT
>DUEQ01000390.1 GCA_011192085.1 Caldilineae bacterium | reverse complement strand
TCGTCGAATTCCCAAAAGATGGTTATACTTCAAGTGTATCCTTCCCCAAGGTGTATCGCGATGTCCCCCATCAGCTCCTTCCTCGATATTCAGCCCGAAGCGTTGCAACGCATCGCCCGAAATCGCCCTGCGTTCTGGATCGCTTTGCTGTTGACGGCGGCGACCCTTGGGGCCCTGGGCGTGGGGATCGCTTGGTTTGGATGGCCTATGGGGCTTTCGGGCGCGGCGTTGGCAATATCGAAGGCGGGCGTGGTCCTGACGCCGGGATTATTGTGGATGGGGATATTCGCCTTGCTGGAACGAGAAGAGAAGGGCCTGCACCACATCAACTTCCTGCTGTGGCTGGTGACCGCCGCACTCTATGTGGCGATGGTGCAGCCCCTGCTGACCCGCGCGTTCGCCCTGGATGCATGGCTCTTCATGAGCTGGTGGACGGATATCCTCGCCGATTTCCTCATCATCGCCCCGCTGGAGCTGTTGCTCATCTATCTCGTCCTGCGGATCGGGGTCTATCCCACCGAGGCGTTGAGTCGGCTGGTGGATGGCCCGGTGTTTGGCGTGGCCGCGGGCCTGGGCGTGGCCGCCATCGTCAATTGGCTCCGGATCGGGGCGAGCGATCCGCTGACGCCGTGGGATGCGTTGGTTGCGGGGGGATGGGCTATGGGCTACGGGGCGATGGGCGGCTGGCTGGGCTACGCCCTGGCTCGGGCTCGGCTGTCCCACCCTGTTCACCGTCACCTCGCCGCGGTCTTCTCCCTGATGGTCCTCTTCCACACCTGCTTCTACGCCCTCATCCGCGCCGTGAACGCCTTCACCTTCCTCGCTCCCGTCCTCGCCCTCATGCTCGCCTCCATCAGCTTCGCCTTGTTGGCTTGGCGCATGCACAACGAAAGGCTGGCGTGCCAGCGCCTGGCCGCCAGATTGGAGCAGGAACAGAAACGCATCCAATCTCGCTCCCTGCTGGCGGATGTGATGCGCATGGCGGGCGCGTATGACACAGACGTCTCGCAAACGCCCCTCGCTCCCCTATCGACGAGCGTCGCGCCCTCGCCTCCCGAGGATGAACTGGCTAGCCTTAAGCGGAGCTGGGAGGCGTTGATCGCAGAACAGGAGGGGACGTCATGACGCGGTTCGACAATCTCTTTATGGATGGACGCAGCCATCGGCTGCCCGCTTCCTGGCAGGCTCGCGTCGGCGATCTGCTGGTGTTGCTGGTCGCGGGCATGTTGTTGCTGGGCGGTTGGATGTTCAAGGATTGGATGTATGACCAATTTCGCTATCTAGCCCTGGATGAAAACGAGATCGCGATCCCTTATCCTCCCAACTGGATTCGACAATCCAGCCCGCGGGGCGATTTCCGGGTCATCGCCCCCCATGACGCGAGCGCCTTTCCCCCCAGCGAAGGGGTGCGGATCCTGCCTTCGCCCAACGCGCCCCTAGCGGACGCCTGGCCCGCGCAGCGGGCCGCCGAGCTGGACGACTTCATCGAACTGAAGCGCGCCCGGGTGCGGCTGGCGGATGATCGGGAAGCGTTTTTGTTGACCTATGCCTTCGTCGCCAGACCTGAGCAGGAAGACGCCCCGCCGTTGGTTGCGGTGCAAGGGATGGATCTGGTCTTTCGCGCCCGTTACGAAGGCGCAAAGCATCTTGTGGCGATAACGCTGGCCGCGGAGACCAGCGATTGGGAGCGGGCCTGGCCCACATTCCAGCGCATCCTGGCGAAGCTGGGGGTGAAAACGCCATAACAGGCTAACTACTCAGGCGTCTTGGCTAGCAGAAACGAAAACCGCTTCCTGAGCCAATCCTCACTTTTCAGTCATCAAACCCATTCCGGGCGATGACCTCCCGATACCAGCGCCCGCTGTCCTTGATGATGCGCTGTTGCGCGTCGAAGTCCACATAGATGATGCCGAAGCGCTTGGTGTAGCCGAAAGCCCACTCGAAATTGTCCATGAGGGACCAGACGAAATAGCCGTTCAAGGGGACGCCGCACTGGATGGCGTCGTGCGCGGCCTTGAAATGCGCCTTGAGGTAGGCCAACCGTCGGCGGTCGTGGACGCGGCCATCCTCTGATACGATGTCGGAGAACGCCGCGCCGTTCTCGGTGATGTAGATGCTGGGGATGTGATATTCGAAATGGAGGCGGTTGAGAAGGCGGAAGAGGGAGCGGGGCGCAACCTCCCATCCCATCTCAGTGAATTCAGAATCCTCGGTGTGGATGGTGCGTGGAGCGTTGTCCTCGTCCGGCGCGCGCACCACGTGACGGGTGTAGTAATTCACGCCCAGAAAGTCGATGGGCGCGGCGATGCTGTTCACATCGTCGGCTGCAACGAAGTTCATCTGCACGCCGTGGACGCGCTCGAACCATGCCGTCACATCCTGGGGATAATGCCGTCCGTAGATCGGGTCCAGGAACCAACGGTTGAGAAAGCCATCCAACTCCCGGGCCGCGCGGTAGTCCTGCGGGCTGGGCGAGGCGGGCGCGACGTCGTACAGGTTCAGGGTGATGCCGACCTGGGCGTCGGCGCTGTTGGCCCGGATGACCGGCGCAGCCCAGCCATGGGAAAGGAGGATGTGATGGGCCGCGGCCGCCGCCTTCTGAAAATCCTGAACGCCCGGCGCGTGGACGCCCATGCCATACCCCAAAAACGCGGCCACCCAGGGCTCGTTGTGGGTGATCCAGCGCGTCACCCGGTCGCCCAGGCGGGCGCTGACCGCGTCCGCGTACGCTACGAAGGCCTCGGCCGTGGCCCGCGCGGGCCAGCCCCCCGCATCCTCCAGCGCCTGGGGCAGGTCCCAATGGTAGAGGGTGACGAAGGGCGCGATCCCGCGGGCCAGCAAACCATCCACCAGACGGTCATAGAAATCCAACCCCGCCTGATTGACCTGGCCTCGTCCCTGAGGCAGGATGCGGGGCCAGGCGATGGAGAACCGATAGGCTTGCATACCCATCGCCTGCATCAGGTCCAGGTCGTCTTCCCAGCGATGATAGTGGTCGCAGGCGACATCGCCTGTGGAACCGTCGATGATCTTGCCGGGCGTGTGGGTGAAGCGATCCCAGATGGATTCGCCCTTGCCATCTTCATTCCACGCGCCTTCGATTTGGTAGGATGAGGTGGCCGCGCCCCAGAGGAAATCCTGGGGGAAGGTGATTCGTTCGGGCATGGGAGGAGTGAAAAATGAAAAGTTAAAAGTGAAAAAGGGGGGCGGAGCAGTCAACTGTGAACCGTGAACGGAGAACTGAAAAGGGACTTGTCCCCTCAGAGGGATGGACTCGTCCACGGCGTGTAATCTTCCAGAATCGAGCCGCCGATGAACTCCCGGAGGATGGAATCTGAGGGGACGTGGTCCGCTTCTGCGGGCAGGAACCATCGCAGCAGAGAAAACAGGCGTTTGGCTTCGATCCACTCTCGGGTCTCCGGCTCGATCTGTCGCAGCAGGGGCAGCACCAGGGGCTGGAGCACCGCCAGCTCGTAGGGCAGGGCGGAGTTGAACATGGTGTCCGCCTGGTTCTGGAAGGGGAAGATCCATTGGCGCTCGCCCTGACGTACGCTCTCCCACCGGGCGATGGTTTCGGCCGCGGTGTAGCCCCGGCTGCGCGCATCTCGCACGATGCGGCGGATGAGGCGGACGTCGGTGGTGGAGATGCGGTTGTAACGGTCGAGGTTGAGCTGAGCCAGATCGCTTACATAGATGCGATAGCAGACGTCGGGGGCCACCTGGGGGAGGAGATCGGGGTTCAGGGCATGAATGCCTTCGATGATGAGGATGTGTTTGGGGGTGATGCGCACGGTCTGGCCCGGACGACGCTGGCCCGTGGCGAAATCGAACTCGGGCAGGGTGACTTCTTTCCCCGCGATGAGGTCGTTGATCTGCTGGTTGAGATAGGCGATATCCACCGCATAGAGGGTCTCGAAGTCGTAATCGCCGTTCTCGTCCCGCGGCGTATGCTCCCGATCCACGAAATAATTATCGACACTGATGGGCATGGGGCGCAGGCCTACGGCCAGGAGACGCACGGCCAGGCGGCGGGCGAAAGTGGTCTTACCCGAGGAGGAGGGCCCGGCGATGAGGATCACCCGCAGGCGGTCCCGTTGCCGCTCGATGTCATCCGCGATCTCACTGATGCGCTGCTCGTGCAGGGCTTCGGAGACGAGGATGGCTTCGGTGAGTTGACCCGATTTGATGATTTCGTTCAGCCCCGCCACGTTGCGGATGCCCAATCGCCGCAGCCATTTGCTGTATTGGGTGAAGACTTCGTACAGGGATGTAGGGGGTTGGTAGGGAAGGATGACGGTGGGCGCGTTTTGGCGAGGGAACCGCAGCAGAAAGCCGCCGTCCGAGGGGTCGATGGCGAAGTAACGCAGATATCCAGTCCGGGGGACCATGTACCCGTGGAAATAGTCGCGGGTCCCCAGCAGCTCGTAGATGAGGAGATCGGGCTTGCTCCGTTGTTTGAGCAAGGCCAGCTTCTCCTCATCCCCGACCTCTTCGAAGATGCGAATGGCTTCTTCGATGGGGACGCGCTTGCGTTGGATGGGGAGGTCCGCATGCACAACCTCGCGCATCTGCTGCTCCAGGAGGCGCAGCTCCTCACAGGTGAAAGGCTCTCGTCCTTCCACCCGGCAGTAATAGCCGCCGTTGACGGTAGAGTGCTCTACATAAACTTTGGCGTTGGGGAAAAAGCGGTTCGCCACGGCGATCATCATGAAGGTGAGGGAGCGGCGATAGATGCGGGCGCCGTCGGCCGTGTTGAGTCGAATGAGGCTGGCCTGGCCGTCGCGCAGCACGGGGCGCGCGAGCTCGGTCAATCTGTTGTCGACGATGGCGGCGATGGGATCGGGGCCATCGTCCTGGGCGGTGGCGGCCAGCACAAACGCTTCCAGAGGCGTCCCTACGGGCCCGGCGAAGATCTGGCCGTCGTTGAAGGTGATACGCACGTCATCGCGCGGTGAAGCAGGTTGGACGATCATAAGCGGATTCCCGATGTTGGTGTGCTTGGAAAGCCAAAGCATACGTCAAAACCGCTGCGGATGCAACTTCATGCACTCACCCTTGAGATTTGGCATAG
>DUEQ01000039.1 GCA_011192085.1 Caldilineae bacterium | reverse complement strand
GAAGAGGACCGCGCGTACGATAAAGAAGGGGACATTGAGATAAGGGGCTTTGGCCTGCAACAGCTCATCATGAGCCACCACGTCAGCGTGAGCCCATTCATAAAGGTGGGGAATGCCAGCCAAGATAACCAGGAAAAGGGCCGCTAGCAAGGGCAGGGGCATGACGGCCGCTTCGACCACCCGCAAGATAATCAGCCCCCAACGTCCTCCCACAGTGTGCTGGATCATCAGAATGACCAGGGCGCCCAGGGCGACCTGCATCCAGAACACCCAGCCAATCAGGTAGGAAGGGAAGAACGCCTCGCCCTCCAAGAAGACGTACCCGGCGATCAAGACCAGGGCGCCCAGCACGCCGGCGATGAGCGATATCTTCTGATAAGATCGCAATCGACTGAGCAATTTTTCATCTGCCTGAATTCGTGTCATGGTGCGCTCCTTCATTGCGTTGCCTCCAGCTTCGCCACATCCTCGGCAGGAAGTTCAGTTACAGGCGCATGTTGGCTAAGTTGCAGCGCTTTGATGTAGGCTACAATCAGCCAGCGGTCGTGAACAGGAATGCGGTTGGCGTAGCTGGGCATGGTTCCGAAACCATTCGTGATAGCGTAGAAGAAATAGCCTGGAGCCGCCTCGCGCAGGCGATCCTGATTGAAGCTGTGCGGCTGGCGGAAACCGCGCTGCACAATCATGCCATCGCCATCCCCCGTGAAGCCATGACAGGGGGCGCAATAGATGTCATAGCGCTGGCGACCATACTCCAAGTCCTCTTTTGTGATCATGAAAGGGAATGCCTCGACATATTGGCCATCCACCTGCCCGGTGTAAAGGGCGTCGTCGGTATGGGCCGCGCCATAGGGGACCGTGTCTTCCACGGGCAGGCGGGCCGACTGGCCGTCGGGGAAGAATGCAGCGGGCTCGTAGGGATCGACCCGGGGCTGAACTTTCATGGTCATGGTGCAGCCAGATAGGATCAGGACCGCCAGCAAGATGGCGCTGATCAAGCCCGCACGACGAAGTATGGAATGAATGCGTTTTCTGGGTTGCATGGCAATCTCCTATGGATGCACTTCGGTGACTTCCTCGGGATTCAGGCTTTCCAGAAAGGCCCGAGTGCGCTCCGGATCGAACCGGGGATCGG
>DUEQ01000389.1 GCA_011192085.1 Caldilineae bacterium | reverse complement strand
GCGCTCCCCGCCGGCCGACCGACCACGGCCTGGAACGGCGGGGGCGGCCCATCATTGAACCGCGCCGCTTGTGGAGACGCTATCTCATCGGCAATCCGCTTTTTCTCCGGCGTGTGCGGAGACGGCGGGTGGGGCTGCTTCTGTTCAATGTAAGTTTGGCCTTGCCCATATTTTGTGTTACAATATTTCGCGGCCGGTTGGGCCGTCCGGGCAGAGGGTTGTCCTGGCGTTCACCATCGGGAACGGCCGGCCGGAGGTGGCGGGGTGAGGCGAACGGTGATGTTCTCCGCCTCGTAGCCTCTCTTCCCCGCCCGGTCGCGGTGGCGAAATTCTTTCGTGATACAGGAGGAGAGACCCTATGCTGCGCCGTTTCAGTATCAACTTCGCCGTTTTCTCGATGTTCCTGGATGCAGTCCTCACTCTTCTCGCCCTCCTGACCGCCGTTGCGATTCGCCCTGTGCTTCCTCCCCTCCCCTATCTCCGCCCGCTGGACGATGTGCGACTGCCGGTTCATATCTATCTGATGGTCCCGTTGCTTTGGGTGTCTGTGTTCCTTATCCTTTCCATATACGACCCCCGGCGCATATACAAAGCGGTAGACGAATTCCAATGGGTCACACTTGGCGTAGGCCTCGCCGTCCTTTGTCTCGCCGGGTTGCTCTACTTCTCCTTCAGGTCGTTTTCCCGTTGGCTCTTCATTACCTTCGCATTCATCGATCTCTCTTTCCTGCTGGGCTGGCGGGGAGTCGCCCGGCTGGTCTGGCGGCTCAGCCGAGCCCCCGCTGCCCGTCGCCGTGTCCTCATCGTCGGCGCAGGGGAGGTGGGGACACGGATCGGGCAGATGGTGCGGGAGCACGCTTGGACCGGGCTGGAACTGGTGGGGTATCTGGACGATGACCGGACCAAGGCGGAGAACGGGCTGCCCATCCTGGGCACGCTGGACCAGGTGCGGGAGGTCGTCGAGCGGTATCAGGTGGAGGAGGTGGTGATCGCCCTGCCGCGTCGGGCCTATGAACGCCTCAACCGGTTGGTGGCCACCCTGCACGAGTTGCCGGTTCACGCCCGTGTCGTCCCCGATTACTTCGCTCTGGCCCTCTACCGGGCCGCAGTGGAGGAGTTTGCCGGTATCCCGATGATCGACCTTCGCGCCCCCGCTCTGAACGATTTCCAGCGGCTGGTCAAGCGGCTCTTCGACCTGGTGGTCGGTGGGCTGCTCACGTTGTTGCTGCTTCCCCTGATGGGGGTCATCGCCCTGGCGGTCAAACTGGATTCGCCGGGTCCCGTTCTCTTTCGACAGCAACGGGTGGGGGAGAACGGGCGGCTCTTCACGATGTATAAGTTCCGTTCGATGGTCGCCAATGCCGAAGAGTTGCGGGAGCGGGTCATCGAAGTGGACGAGGAAGGGCACATCATCCATAAGAAGCCGGACGACCCTCGGGTCACCCGTGTGGGCCGCTTTATCCGCCGCTACAGCCTGGATGAACTGCCGCAACTGTTCAACGTCCTCAAGGGGGATATGAGTCTGGTAGGGCCTCGTCCGGAGCTCCCCTGGCTGGTGGAGAAGTATGAGCCCTGGCAGCGGAAGCGGTTCACCGTTCCCCAGGGCATCACCGGCTGGTGGCAGGTCAACGGCCGCTCCGATAAGCCGATGCATTTGCATACGGAGGAGGACCTCTTCTACATTCAGAACTATTCTTTCTGGCTGGACCTATTTATCTTGTGGAAGACGATATGGGTCGTGTTACGGGGGAGGGGGGCATATTGAGAAGGCTCGTGGAGTTCCTTTCCTTTCTGAGCAGGGAGCATCGGGCTGGACTGATTTTGCTCCTCGCTTTGTTGAACGGCCTTCTCTACTTGTTTCTTGTCCCCCCGTGGCAGCACTACGACGAGCCGGGCCACTTCGAATACGCCTGGCTCATCGCCGACCGGGGGCGCTTGCCTCAAGCGGGGGATTACGACCCGGCGATGC
>DUEQ01000388.1 GCA_011192085.1 Caldilineae bacterium | reverse complement strand
TGCACCACAGGCAGGTAAATCTGGTAAGGCGCGGTAACGTAAATCGTCTGGGTAGCTTCGTCGGTGAGGCCACCGCTGTCCTGGATCTGGGCGCGCACCGTAATTTGCCCCCAGTTGTAGGTGAAGGTGTTTGACCAGGGCTGGGATGCGTTGAGCCAGCTGGTGTCGTAAGTGCCGTCGTCGGTCCAGTCGAAGCGCACGGACATATCGGCAAGATTGTCGTGGGCGTCGGTGCTGCCGCTTACGTCCATTGTGAAGGTGGTGGTGTAGGTTCCGTAGGAGGGGGTGATGACCAGGTCGGCTGTGGGAGGTGTGTTACCGCCTTCGGAAACCACCTCCACCTGGCAGGAGGTATCGTCCATCAGGTACCCGCTGTCCATCACGATGAGATCGACCTCCTGGATGCCCAAGGATGTGTAGGTGAAGGTTACAGATTGGGTGGCGGGCTGCCAGGTCTGACCGCGAAAGTCGAAGGTGCCCCACTGATCCCATTTCACCTGCAAGGCTGAGGTATCGTCCTGGGCATCGGAGCTGTCGGCCGCGCTAAAGGTAAAGATCGTACCTGGCGGGCCGGAGGGGGGGGATGCCGTGCATTGGGCGGTGGGGGGTGTGTTGTTGCCGGGGCCGCCCACTTGCAGTGCAATAACGTGGGTATCGGTCAGGCTGCCCGTATCCATGACTTCCAGTTTCACCTGGTAGGTCCCCACCGCGCTGTAGATGTGGTGCGGGGCAGGGTTGGTGGGGTTGTCCCAGACGGTGTCCCAGATGCCGTCGCCGTCGAAGTCGAAACGCGTTAACAGCCATGCGTCGGAGTCTTCATCGTCGTACGAGTTGATGGGATCGAAGAAAAAGCGCGTCCCGACCACGCCCTGGGATGGGTCTATCGTAAAATCGGCGACTGGGGGCGTGTTGCTCTCAGCGGTCTGCAGGCTCGCGGCGCGGCCTATACCAGGCGCGTTTATAAAAGTGCACAACATGGTAAGCAACGTGAACGCCAAGAAAAGGGGAATGGAAATGCGGCGTGTGTGCTCTTTCATTTTTACACCTCCAAGG
>DUEQ01000387.1 GCA_011192085.1 Caldilineae bacterium | reverse complement strand
TCGTTCTCTGAAATCTTATTCATGCTGTTTTCCAATTTCTTGTAATACAAACTCCTGATCAACCGGCAGGCGGTCAACGCGCACTCTAACGGCGTTGTAAATGGCGTTGGTGATCGCCGGGATGGTGGGAATGCTGACAATTTCACCAACCCCTTTGGCGCCGTAAGGCCCCTCGGCAGCAGGTTGCTCCACCACAAAAGAAGTAATCTCCGGAACCTGGGAGATATTCGGCATCCGATAGCGCGCCAGGTGGTCGCTGAAGACAATCCCGCTTTCAAGAATAAAATTCTCCGTCAGGGCGTGGCCTACACCCATGATAACCCCGCCTTCGATCTGCCCTTGCAGCCCCAGCGGGTTGATCACCTTACCGACATCATTGGCCGCAATTACCCGCAGAACCCGCACCTCCCCGGTGCGGGTATCGACCTCCACTTCGGCAGCCTGGGCAGCGAATGAAAAAGCGAAGTGCATATCGCCACCGGTGCCCAGAGGCTGGGTTTCGGGCGCCCAATACTCGTAACGCACCCGCGGCTGATGGCCTTCGGCGTGCATGATTGCGACCGCCTCGCCCAACTCAATGGTTCGCTCACCCACCTGCGCCAGCCCCTCCACAAAGCGCACCTGCTCCGGGGGCAGGTCGTATTTCTCGGCCAGGGTGGAGGCGATGGCTTCCCGCAGGGCTTGGGCAGCATAATGGGCTGCGTTACCGGTGACATACGTCTGTCGGGATGCAGTCGTCGGCCCGCCGTCGGGGGTCAGGTCGGTATCCATCACCAGAACGCGCACTCGTGCCGGGGGTAGATTGAATGCCTCGGCAACGATCAATTGCAGCACCGTCACCAATCCCTGCCCCAACTCAGCGGAAGATGTGCGCACTTCCAGCATACCATCGGCATAAAGTTCTACTTCGGCACCGGCTTTGTCAGGCGCTCCGCCTCCCAGGCCGGTATTTTTATAAGCCGCGGCGAACCCCCATGCGCGGACAAGATGCGGCGCACCAGGTACAGGGTGCGGCTTGAACAAATCTGCACGTTGCACGCCGTATTCTGAGCGAGCGATGCGCGCCATTTCAGCATCCACCTTCTCAATGCAATCCAGCAAGCCCACGCTCTCGTGCAAGGTCTGTCCGGTATTGGTCACGCTGCCCACGCGCAGAGCGTTTTTGCGGCGCAGTTCTACCGGGTCCAGTTCCAGTTCGTGCGCCAGAATATCGATCATATTTTCGAT
>DUEQ01000386.1 GCA_011192085.1 Caldilineae bacterium | reverse complement strand
GCCACCAAAGCGAGGATGCGTTTATGAACATCATCGAAACCGATCAACTCACCAAATACTACGGCAAGGCCCGGGGCATTATCGACGTCTCCCTGCAGGTGGAGGAGGGGGAGATCTTCGGGTTCATCGGCCCCAATGGCGCGGGCAAGTCCACCACCATCCGCCTGCTGCTGGGGCTCATCTTCCCCACCCGGGGCAGCGCCCGCATCTTCGGCAAGGATGTGATCCGGGATGGGCCCGAGATCCGCCAGCACATCGGCTATCTGCCCTCGGAGGTCTTCTACTACCAGGGCATGAAGGTCATCGATCTGCTCAAGTACGCGGCCAGTTTCTATCCGGGCGACCACAGCCAGCGTCTGTACGAGCTGGCGGAGATCATGGAGCTGGACTTGGATCGCCGCATCGAGGACCTGTCCTATGGAAATCGAAAGAAGGTGGGGATCGTGCAGGGCCTGCTGCATCAGCCCAAATTGCTGCTGTTGGATGAGCCCACCCTGGGCCTGGACCCGCTGATGCAGCGCCGGTTTTTCGATCTTATCCGGGAGGAGAACGCCCGCGGGGTCACGATCTTCTTCTCTTCCCACATCCTGGGCGAGGTGCAGCGGCTGTGCAACCGGGTGGGCATCATCAAGGAAGGCCGCATCATCGAGGTTTCCGACATTCGCACCTTGCAGAAGAACAACTACAAGCGCATCTACGTGGCCGCACGAGCCATTCCCCCAGACCATTTCGATCTTCCGGGCGTGTCCCATTTGGAGGCTGTGGATGGGGGAGTCCAGTTCTTCTATAAAGGGGAGGTGGACGCCATCGTCGCCCGCATCAGCGCCTTGGACCTGGTGGATGTGACCGTCGAGGAGCCCGCCTTGGAAGAGATTTTCATGCATTATTACGAGTGAGGCCCCCATGAGTCCCAACATTTATCGCTTCGAACTGCGCATGAAGCGCCGGTCCGCGGTCATCTGGTCCCTAGCCGCGGTGGGGGTCACCCTGCTCTACATGGTCTTTTTCCCGACCTTCGCGAATCAAGCCGCGCTCTTGCGGGAGCTCATGACCCGATTCCCGCGGGAGTTCCTGGAAGCCTTTGGCATAAGCCGGGTGGACATGAGCGCGGTCCTGGGCTTTTACAGCTTCCTCTTCCTGTTCGTGCAATTGCTGATGGCCGTCCAGGCTTCGCTTTACGGCTTCGGACTGGTGTCGGTGGAGGAGGCGGAGATGACCGCAGATTTTCTCCTTACCCGGCCCGTGACCCGAGCTCAGGCCCTCACCAGCAAACTTTTGGCCGCGGCGACCGCACTGCTCCTCACCGACCTGGCCCTCTGGCTCGCCACGCCCTTAATCCTCCACGCGTTTCGGCATGGTCAGACCATCGACGTCCGCACCCTGGGCCTGATGCTGGCCAGCCTGCCCCCCTTCCAGGCCTTCTTCCTGTTCGTGGGCGTGGCCGTGTCGTTGCTGGCCCCGCGGGTGCGCAACGCCACGTCCTACGCCCTGGGCCTGGCCTTTGGCATGTATTTGCTGGCCGCGTTCAGCGGCATGGCGGGCGATGTCAAGCTGGAGTGGATCACGCCCTTCAAGCAGTTCGACGCGCAAAGCATCGTCCTCGACCGGACCTGGGACCTCCCTCTGGCGAGCCTGGGCCTGTCCATCGCCCTCATCGCCCTGGTGGTGAGCTACTGGCGCTACCTGCACCGCGACATCCCCGCCGCTGCGTGATTCGTCATGCGTAAGTCCGTTCTAAGTTCACAGTTCACGGTTGGCTGCTCGCAACGACCTCACTTTGTCATTTTTATCTTTTAATTTTCCCTTATGAACATCTACCTCCACGAATTGCGAGCCAATCTGAAATCGCTCCTCATCTGGATCGGGATCGTGGCGCTGTTGGTCTGGACCGGCATCATCAAATTCCAGGTCTTCACCCAAGACCCCAGCGCCCTGGCTCTGTTGGACGCCTATCCCCAGGCTCTGTTGGACGCGCTGAACATGCGCGCGTTCAACCTGTCTACCCTCACCGGATTCTTCGGGAGCATGTTCAGCTATATTGGGCTGATGGCCGCGGTAGCCGCGGGCCTGTGGGGCAGCGGCGTCATCGTCCGAGAGGAGCGTCGCAAGACCGTTGAGTTCGCACTCTCTCTGCCCGTCACCCGCACCCGCTGGGTCACAGCCAAATTCCTGGCCGCGCTGACCCATGCCGCCCTCTTCGTCCTGGCCACGTGGGCCCTTTCCCTTCTGGCGGCTCGCTCCCACCATCCCGACGCAGCCTTCAACGCGTTTCTGGCCCGGCTCATGGCCGCCATGTTCGCCATCGAACTCATCTTCCTGGCGGTGGGACTGCTCATCGCCTGCGTCATGAAGCAGCCCAAACGCACCGGCTCCGTGGTCATTGGAGTCATCCTCACAGCCTATTACCTCTCGCTCATCGCGGGCCTGGACGACCGGGTTGATTTCCTCAAATACGTCACCCCTTTCAAATACTTCGATCCCGCGCAATTGCTCCACACGGGCGGCGTGGAGCCGGTGTATTGGGCGTTGACCGCGGGCGTTCTCCTAGTCAGCCTGGCGGGTGCGTACGTCGCGTTCAACCGGCGGGATATCTATGTGTAGCATCGAGCGCGCCGCCGGACGGGATTTGGTCTTCTCTCATCCCTGCCTTTATACTGGGTAAAACGATACAGGTTTTCCACTGCAATCTTTCCAAGAGCGGCCCTGTATAGTCTGGAAGTTCAAAGTGAATACGCCTCGCCCCTCGCGGGCGACCGGGGGAAGTCCGGTGCAAATCCGGCGCTGTCCCGCAACTGTGAGAGCTTCGGCTCAAGCCAGAACGCCCGGCAAAGGCGCAGTCCTCTGCGAGGATCAGAGGCTGCCATCACCCTTCTGCCCGACCGCCCCCTGCCTACACGTCAGGGGGCTTTTCTTTTTCTCACCACACTCATCTCAGGAACAACACCATGAACCTCACCGACCTCATTGTTCAAATCCAACCCCTGGATGAAGACGCGATGGCCGCGGCTCGCGCGCGGCAGGACCAACTCACCAAGCCCCAGGGCAGTCTGGGGCGGTTGGAGGAGCTCGCCATCCAGATAGCTGGCATGACAGGGCAGGCTCGACCCCGCCTGCAGCATAAAGTCATCACGGTCATGGCGGGCGATCATGGCGTCGCGGCCGAGGGCGTTAGCGCCTTTCCGCAAGAAGTCACTCCGCAGATGGTTCTGAACTTTCTCAATGGCGGCGCGGCCATCAATGCCCTGGCTCGGCATGTGGGCGCGCGGGTCGTGGTCGTCGACATGGGCGTGGCCGCGGATCTGCCCGACCTGCCCGGTCTGGTGAAGAAGAAGATCGCGTTCGGCACGGCCAACATGGCCCATAGCCCGGCCATGACCCGCGCCCAGGCGGAGCAAGCCATCCTGGCCGGGGCCGAGGTGGTGGAGGCTGAAATGGCGCGGGGGCTCGACGTCCTGGGCACGGGCGACATGGGCATCGCCAATACGACGCCCTCCGCGGCCATCGCCGCCGCGTTCACGGGCCAAGACCCCGCGTCCATCGTGGGACGGGGCACGGGTCTGGATGACGCGGGGGTGCAGCACAAGATCGACGTGGTGCGCCGGGCGTTGGCGCGCCATCAGCCCGACCCGGCGGATGCGCTGGACGTGCTGGCCAAGGTGGGCGGGTTCGAGATCGCGGGCCTGACCGGAGCCATCCTGGCCACGGCCGCGCATCGCCGCCCCGTGGTGGTGGACGGCTTCATCTCCACGGCTGCGGCCATGATCGCGGCGGGCCTCGCGCCCGCGGTGCGGCCCTACCTCATCGCCAGCCACCATTCCCAGGAGCAAGGCCATGCCATCATGCTCGACTGGTTGGGGCTGAAGCCCCTGTTGGACCTGAACCTCCGTTTGGGCGAGGGCACGGGCGCGGCCCTGGCCATCTCGCTGGCCGAAGCCGCGTGTAAAGTCCTAGACGAAATGGCCACCTTCGCCGAAGCCGCGGTCGCGGGCAAAAAGGCGGGATGAACGGTGCATGCAGATGCTCACATCTCTCCTCGCCGCCTTCAACTTCCTCACCATCCTGCCCCTGCCCGCGCGGGAGGTCACCCCGCGCGACCTGGGACGGGCAGTGGGATGGTTCCCCCTGGCGGGGTTGGGCGTTGGGGTCGCCCTGGCCGGGATGGATTGGCTGCTGGGGCGATGGCTGCCGCCCGGAGTCACCGCCGCCCTCATCCTGGCCCTATGGCTCATGGCCCATGGGGCCATCCACTTCGACGGCTTCCTCGACTCGTGCGACGGCCTGTTCGGCGGCAACACCCCCGACCAGCGCCTGACCATCATGCGAGACCATCGCGTGGGCGCGTTTGCGGTGGCCGGCGGGGTGCTGCTGTTGCTCCTCAAACACAACGCGCTCACCGCACTTCCCTCCCGCGCCACGCCCCTTCTTCTCGCCCCGACGCTAGGGCGATGGGCCGTCGCCCTGGCCATCGTGGGATTCCCCTACGCGCGGGAGCAGGGCCTGGGCCGGGCCATGAAGGACCACGCGGGGCCCGCGCAGGCGCTGTTGGCCACGGCCCTGGCCCTGGCCGCGACGCTGCTCATCGGCGGCTGGCGAGGCGGGATTGCCATGGCGGCCGCGGGCGCGGGCATGGCGCTCATCGCGGGCTTCATCCAGCAGCGCATCCCCGGCCTCACGGGGGACAGCTACGGCGCCATCGTGGAGCTGTCCGAGTTGATCGCCCTCCTCGCCTTGGTCATCATCCATTGACGCACAGCCCAGGTCACCTTCCATGCCTCGTTTTTTCACCCTCACCCAGAACGACGAGGCCGTGATGGTGCGCAGTCCGCATCCCCTCGCCATCCTTTCCTCCGCGGTGGTGGGCGGCGGATTCCTCCACGCCCGAGTCATCCTCAACCGCCATGTCTCCAAGAATTACGACCATCCCCATCCCGACCAGGACCTGCGAGCCTTCGCGGCCCGTCTCGGGGTGGAGGAACCCTTTGTGGGGCTGATGACCGCGGCTTATCTGGACCGCACGCAGGTTATCGAGCTGGATGACCGCGGTCTGCGCCTGGCCCTGGTCATGACCGCGGGCTTCAGCAACGCCACGGCTGCAGGATTGAGTCCGCCCGCAGGCCCCGAACATCGCCCTCTCCCGGGCACCATCAACCTCATCCTCCTTCTGGACGCGGCCCTCTCGCCCGCGGCCATGGTGAACGCAGTGATCACTGCCACCGAGGCCAAGACCGCGGCCATCCGGGCCTGGGCGTTGCGCACGCCCGACGGCCTGCCCGCGACCGGGACCTCCACTGACGCGGTGGTCGTCGCGTGCACGGGCCGGGGCGAGCCGCTGCCCTACGCTGGCCCCGCCACCCCTGTGGGACACCTCATCGCTCGGGCCGTGCGCGTGGGCATGAAGGGGGCAAGGCCGTAGTCGGGGGACGGAGGTCGGAGGGAGCTCTATCGAATCCCAACGAATCCCCAATCTCCCCCTTGGCCCATTCGCGATCATGCGCCGATCCCTTGTCATCATCCTCGCTTTGATCCTCGATCTGGCCTTGGGCGATCCACCCAACCGGTGGCATCCCGTGGCCTGGATGGGGCGGGGAGTCGCCTGGGCTCAGCGCCGCGCGCCCGGGCCGAAGGCCCCGCGCGGGCGCGCG
>DUEQ01000385.1 GCA_011192085.1 Caldilineae bacterium | reverse complement strand
TGCGCGGGAAGATCTGGAGGATGATCAGGTCGGGATGGTATTTGTAGCCCTCGTTTTTCAGCCACAGAAGCTCTTGATCATTGCCCCATCCCCCCACACCCGCGTTGATCACCTCCACCCGACAGCCTGCTTCGTTAAGAATGCGAGCCAATTGCTGGCCGAAGGTCGCTTCCAATGCCACCTGAATGGCTTCGGTAAATGAATCACCCAGCACGAGGATGCGATACACGCCCGGCGGCTTCTCGTAGCCGATGTCCTCAGGGCTGCGAAGTCCCAACGCATTGATCTTCACCTCCACATCATACTCATACACATCGTTGAACGACCGCCCCGCCGCGCCCGGTTGTGCGCTCCATCCGGTTATGGGATCGGACGTCTTCCAAAACCAACCCATATTCTCCACCGGGCGCACGGGCACGAACAAGCGAAAGGCGCCTTCCAGCGCCAGGAAGAAGAGGAGGAGGCTAAGCAGAGTTGCGCCCAGGATTTTGAGGACTCGCATGGCCTACTGTTCGCCAGGCAGAAAAGTGGTATGCCGTGAAAGCGCCGAGACGATAGGCCCTAGACGATGAACGGGAAGATGGCGTCGAACATCGTCTATCGGCGGCGTTGTCTGCATCAATCGTGCGAAGCCGCTGGCTGGATCGTCACGCGGATGTCGTAGAAGGTGGGGCTGCCGCCCATATCGGTTTCATCCTGCGGAACCAGCCAGTTGACGTTGCGCCCGTCGGGGCTGAGTTTGGCCCACCAGATGGTGGGGGCCAGCAGCGCGCCCGGCATGACATCGGTCGTCACCCGCGCGGTGAGCTGCACCCGTCCGTGGTTGTTTTCCAGGATCACCCCGTCGCCATCGCCGATCCCACGCGGGACGGCGTCGTGGGGATGCACCCACACCAGGGGCTCGCCCTCGCGCTGGCGAAAGCGTTCCAGATTGGCGAAGGTCGTGTTCAGGAAGTTGTGCGCGGGCGGGGAGATGAGGACGAGAGAACGAGAGGGCAGTGCCGCGAGCGCGCGCGGGGGCGTCCAGGCGGGAAGGGGATCGTAGCCGTCGTCGGCCATCTGCTGACTGAAAAGCTGGCATTTGCCGTCGGGCGTGGGAAAGCCCTGGGCGAAGGGGAGGAAGGGATCGGGCAGAGTCAGATGGACAAAGCCCTCCGCCAGCAGCCGCTCCCAGGTGATGCCAGCCATGGTGGGATGGGTCTGGGCTTCGATGAATGCCCGCAGGATGCTGACATCATCCTGGGTGAACGCGTCATCGCTGAACCCCAGGCCGCGGGCCAGTCGCCGAAAGATCTCGCTGTTGGGCAGGCTCTCGCCCCGAGGCGCGATGGCGGGCTGGTTCAGGGCCAGATAAAGATGCCCGTAGGGTTTGAGGATGTCCCAGTGTTCGAGCTGGGTGGTGGCGGGCAAGAGGTAGTCCGCGAAATCCGCGGTGTCGGTCTGGAAGTGCTCCAGGACGATGGTGAGCAGATCCTCCCGAGTCAATCCCGCGTGCACTGCGGTCTGGTCGGGCGCGACGGCCCCAGGGTTGCTATTGTAGACGATGAGGGCTTTCACGGGCGGGCCCGCGTCCTCGGCCGCGGGCTTGCGGTCGATGGGCCTGGGCGCATAATGCGCGCGGGCGCGACGGGCCGGGTCCAGGCTGAGTGCGTCGCCCAGGCGGATCATGTTCAGCGTGCGGGGTTGACGATTGCCCAACAGGTCTGGACGTTCGAGCCCAGACTTATCGAGATGGAAGGCGCCGCTGGCGCTGAGCAGCACGCCGCCGCCTCGATAGCGCCAATGCCCGACCAAGGCGGGCAGGGTGGCGATATTGCGCACGGCCATGCCGCCCGCGGCATGACGCTGCAAGCCGTAGTTGATGCGCACAGCCGCGGGGCGGGCCTCTGCATATTCCCGGGCTAGGCGCACGATGCGCCCGGCCGAAATGCCGGTCATCCGCTCCGCCCAAGCAGGGGAGAAGTCCCGCACCCGGTGCGCCAGCGCCTCGAACCCTGTGGTGTGAGCCCGGACATACTCGCGATCCACCCGATCCTCAGCGAGGATCACATGCATCATGGCCAAAGCCAGCGCGCCATCCGTTCCTGGCCGGATGGGGATCCATTCATCCGCGGCCCGGGCCGTGCGGGTGCGGGCGGGGTCGATGACGATGACAGGCGCCCCCCCTTTGCGGGCCTTCTGGATAAAAGGCCACAGGTGCATGTTGCTGGTGAGGGTGTTGTTGCCCCAAATGAGAATGAGTTCCGCGTGGGCGAAATCCTCGGGGGCGGGGCCCATCACCCGTCCTGTGACGTATTGAAATCCCTCAAAGCCCGCCTCCGAGCAGATGGTGCGGGCCAGGCGCGTGGCGCCCAGGCGGTTAAAGAAGCGCGAGGCCATGCCTTCGCCCTGCAACACGCCCATGGTCCCCGCATAGGAGTACGGCATGACAGCCTCGGGCCCGAACTCGGCGATGATATCGCGCAGGCGAGCCGTGATCTCGCGCATGGCCTGATCCCAGCCGATGGGTTGGAACCGCCCCGCGCCCTTGGGTCCGACCCGCTTCAGGGGCGTGGTAAGGCGGTCGGGATGGTAGGTGCGCTCCAGATAGTAGTCCACCTTGCCGCACAGCCACCCCTGGGTGACGGGATGGCGGGGATGGCCCTGGATGCGAATGGCGCGACCATTGGCCGGGTCGACGGTCACCTGCCAGGCGCAGGTGTCGGGGCAGTCGTGCGGACAGACGCCGGTGATGATGGTTGGATGCGAGGCTGAGGACATGGTCTTGACAGGGTGGCGCTCAGGAGAAGGGGGAAAAATCGTGACCGATTCGATGGAAAACGGGCATCGACGCATTATACAGGGGCGTTACAGCCTATGCAACCTGCTGGCCAGTTGGGAATCCTTTTTGAAATTGCTGAAGGCGATGAGCGACCGAGGGCGGAGCGCAAGCGCGCATCCGCTCGGTTCGCTTTGGCGAGCAGGCCGCCATCGGTGCTATACTGCGACCATCTTGAATGATTCGCTTTTGCATGATGCACCGATTCGCGTTCTCCACCCCATTCCCGGTTCCATTACGCATCGCATTGGGGTTGCTTGCCGCAGGATTGGTCGCGGCCTGCGCCCGCGGGCCCGCGCCCTCTGCGAACCCCCAGGTCGCCGATCCCACTCCGTCAGGGACCGCGCTTCTCGCCTCCTCGCCGCCAACTCCCATCCCCACCGACACGTCCATGCCCACCGCGACGCCCACCCTCGCGCCATCGCCCACGCCCACCGACACCCCTACGCCCACGCCAGGTCCCACCGTCGCGCCCGACATCGCGGCCCTGCCCGCGGTCGTGCGCCAGGGCGATTTTCTCGGTGCATTCGCGGCCCGCTATGGCATCTCCCTGGACGCGCTCATCGCCTACAACCATATCGAGAATCCCAACATGGTGGCCCCGGGCCAACGATTCATGATTCCTTATCGGGTGGATCGCGTCACGCCTGAGGATATCCTTCTTCCCGACAGCGAGCTTCTCTACGGGCCTGCCTATCTCGATTTCGACGCGGCTGCGTTCGTCGATGCGCAGGGGGGGGGGCTCAGTCAGATGCAGGTTCCCTTTGTGGATGGAGGAGCCATCAGCGGCGGGGAGTTGGTAAACTATGTCGCCATCCGCTATAGCGTGGGACCGCGCGTCCTATTGGCCCTAATCGAGGCCCGCAGCGGCCTGGTCACCCGCCCCGAGACGCCTGACGAACAGACCCTGGATTATCCATTGGGGCATGTGCGGGCGGGTCGAGGGTTGCTCAATCAACTGGAGTGGGCTGCGAACGCGCTGAACAGCGGCTTTTATGGCTGGCTAGACCGGGGGGAAACCGCGATTCAGTTTCAGGATTATCGCATCGCTCGGGCTGCCCCCAACCTCAACCCCGGCACGGTGGCCATCCAGCGCACGCTGGCTCAGGATGCCACCTTCGAGGCGCTGCCTGCGGAACTTGATGCATTCATGGAAGCGTACACCCGGCTTTTTGGTGATCCTTTCCAATACGACGCGGGGCCCATCCTCCCCTGGGAGCTGGCACAACCCCCATTGGCTTTTCCTTGGCAACCGGGGACATGGTGGTTTTTGACGGGAGGCCCGCACGGGGCCTGGGGCAGCGGCAGCGGCTGGGCCGCGCTGGATTTCGTGCCCGAGGACGCGCCTGTGGGCAGTTGTCTTCCGGCGACGACCTGGGCCACTGCGGCCTCGCCGGGCCTGGTGGTGCGCAATAATCGAGGCGAGTTGCTGGTGGATTTGGATGAGGATGGGGATATGCGTACCGGATGGGTGTTGCAATATCTCCATCTCACTGATCGGGTGGCCGAGGGCGAGCGGCTCAAGATGGGCGATCCGGTGGGACGGCCCGCATGCGATGGCGGCACAGCCATCAGCTCGCACCTACACTTCGCTCGGCGTTACAACGGCCTGTGGGTGGCCGCAGGAAGCAGCCGAATTCCGCTGACGTTCGAGGATGGCTGGACCGCTTATGCGGAGGAAACAGCTTACAGGGGGGGGCTGATCACCCCGGACGGGCGTCGCGTCAGCGCCTGCGATTGTCGCAACAAATCGCTCAACGGCATCTGGCTGGTGCGATAGGCCCAGCTCCTTGCTAATCCCGACGGCTTTCGATCTCCATGGTGGCCTGGAGCGCCTTTCTGATCAGCTTATCCCGAAAGTCGATGACGCCTGGAATAAAGTCATCGATAGCCCAGAAGTCCATCACGCCCGCGACAATGAAGCACGCCCAGCCTGGCCTCCAGGATCAGCCCCATGCCCAAACACGCCAGCGTAATGAACAGTCAGATGAAGTAGGTCTGTCGACTCATAGCAGGGATGCGCACCGGGCCTTGGCTCAGCGCAGCCTGAAACAAGCTCTCCAAATCCGCTTTACTCATGGTCCAGTCCGCCGACCGATCTCCTCGCCGTTGCGATAGAGGATGGTGGTGGGGATGCCCAAAACGCCCAGCTGTTTGATCAGCGATTGGGATTCATCCGCGTTGACCTTCAACACGTCCCCCCGGCCATCATAAGTTTCCTTCAGCTCCTCGAAGATGGGTTCATGCGACGACAGGGAGCGCGCCAGGGGGCCCACATGTCGACGATCAGTGGCCGGGGGTTGGATTGGATAATTTGAAAGAAGGCTTGGGAATCCATGACGACGTATTCAGACTGGCCGGGTCAATCGCTTGAGGCTGAGATAGAAGCCAATGGCCAGAAAGAGGATGCCCACAAAGGACATGAGCGGATCCTGCAGGATCTGCAGGATGACGCCCAGGAAGATCATTCCGGCCGGGATGCCCATGTCCAGGCGCGTGGCCCGGCCCAGATCGAACAAGGAGAGGCTGAGCCCAGTGACGGCCAGCGCCTCGATGCCAATGACGAAGACCAGGGATTCGGGGTTGGTGAGGATGTAGGGCATGATGGCGCTGGCTGCAAGGAGCAGGGCGGCGATGGCCCATTTTAGATAACCTGTCGACTGATAAAGACAGACCAGGGAGAAGGCGAAGCCGATCTTCGCGATGGCCCAGATCAACAGGATAACGCCCTGGACGAAGTCGGGGACCTTCAGATCGGGCATGGCCAGGCTGAGCGCAATGGTGAACACCAGAGCCAGCGCGTAGATGAATCCTAGGCCCAGGCTGATGTTCAACCAGCGCACGCAGCGTCGGGCTTTTTCTTCGTGGATGGGAATGTGTTTGGCGGAGGGACGAGGATGCGATAGCTTCGACATGATGATCTCACGGGTGGGACAAAAGGCGAGCGCTCCACCTGCTGATAGAGCGCTCGCCCTTCGGTTTGCAATCCTGGTTCAGAGAATGGGTCAGACTTTCTTGGCCTGGCTGAGGATATCTCGCTCCAGCTCGTCAATAAGATCCAGTTTACCTTCTTTCTCCAGTTTCGCCAAGCGGGCGAGATACATGTCTTCAGAGTTCATGCGGAAGAGGTCGCCCGGTTGCACACCGATGTTGCGGGCGCCGCGGCGCATAGCCCACCAGAACACCCACAGCCAGAATAGCGCCCACAGGAACCAGATGACCACCTGGATCGTCTTGTTGCCGGGGGCAATGAGCGCGGGGAAGAAGGTGGTGGGGGTGTAGGGCATGGCTGCCATCAGGCCGTCCCAGAAGTCGCGGGCCAGCGTGTAGGGGAGATAGCCCAGGTAGAAGAAGGGCCAGATGAGCAGACCGGTGACGTAGAGCAGGCCGGTGCGCCCGTAGTTGCGGAACTCACAGCCCAGCATAAGCACGGTGCCGAAGCCCAGCAACAAGCCGCCGAAAATGTCCATGGGCAAGGTGGTCTGCTCGCGAATGTGGCCTGCACCGATTTTGTGGAATTCAGGGCCCACATACTTGGCGGCGAACGCCTCGGTGGCCCAATTGTGGCCTTCCATGATATTGAAGAAGGCGAATCCGATGGCCATGACCAAGGCCACCAGGCCGATGTGCAGGCCCAACGCGGCCAGAGGCTGATAGGAGATCATGACCGTGCGCAGGGAGAAGGGCATCCCCCAGCGTTGGGCGGCCACATCTTCACCCTTCTCCATCTCGCGGCCCAGTTCAAAGTTGATAATGCCACATTCTGTACCGAAACCGGTCTTGGCCACAGAGATGCCCAGCAATGCACCGACGATCATCAACATAAGGATGTTAGGCAGGTTTTTACCAGTGAGCATAACGCCAGCCATCTTGGTTTTGGCCAGCGTCTCGGCCCAGCCCATCATAATGGCGTAGTTGTTGCCGGCGAAAGCCATGTAGAGCACCACGGCCAGGATGACGACAAGCACGACATAGAGGATCCAAGAGAGCATGCTGGGTTTGGCGCTTTCACCTAAGGTGAGACCATCGGCCCAGCCGCGGGCTTTGGCCTGTTCCACATACCATTTGGTATCTTGGCTCTTGAAGTATTGAGACAAGTTCAGTTTGCGGAGCAAGAGGAATCCAAGAAGTGCGCCAACCGTGGCAAAGAGCATGACCACCCAGCTCTTGATATTCATAGCTGGCCAGCCTCCCAAAAGGTGGTGCAGTGTACAACCACCCGCCACGCGCGTGCCCCAGGCAAAGAAGAAAGCCCCTAAGGCAGTGGCTACTAGCATTCCTTTGGGATATCGCACCCAACTTCGGAATTCACCCTCTAACCATGCCAAAACAAAGGCGGCGATCAACGCGCCAATAATGA
>DUEQ01000384.1 GCA_011192085.1 Caldilineae bacterium | reverse complement strand
TTAAAATGTAGGCATAAGGCAGACACCTGTTTCGGAAATAACTTTGGCGTGGTTTGCGAAAAAGTTCCGGCTGCAAGTGGATCGAGTCTGCAAATCACGTGTCGAGTCGCGATCAACGATGGGGCAATCCCTGGGTTGCGATGATGTCGATGGCGCGCTCGACAGGAATGCGGGCGACGCCAGCGCCTTTGTCCACCCAGCCATAGCTGTTCAACAGCTCGTCCTGCTGAGCCTTATAGGACTTCCAGTCGCCCACCGGATCGAGTTGAAGGACAGGCTCTTTGAAGCTGGCAGTGTCCACCGGGAAGGCGGTCACCTTTTGGGCCTGGAATTCGCCCTCCAGCGCCGCCGTCAGGCCGATGAGGACCACAGCAAAGATAATGATCAGCAGCAAAAGGGTGCGTCCATAACCGCCCGACTCGTAGCCGGGATGACGGGTGTTAGCTGACATGTCCGTGCGCCTCCTCAGAAACGTGAGTGACCGGTAAGCGGGGATCGTACAGGGGCGGCACGCTGACTTTGGCCAGTTGGCCGAAGAAAATCGCCAGGAAGAAACCGCCGATGCCGATCAGGGCGGCGATGGAAATCCAGGGGAAGGCCAGTTTGCCCGGAGAGAATGCCGGATAGATCATCCAGACCAGATCGACAAAGCGCATTACCAGAACCAGCCAGGCGATCTTCTTCAATCGCCCTGGCGCCCGTTTGGTGCCGCGCGCCAGCAAGAAGAAGAAGGGCAGGAAGAAGTGAAGGAAGACGTTGATGAGGGCCACCCACTGCCAGCCCCCTTCCGTGCGGGCCAGATACCAGGTCGTCTCTTCAGGCAGATTGGCCGACCAGATGATGAGGAACTGGGAGAAGGCCATATACGCCCACAACATGATGCTGGCCAACAGCCAGTTCCCCAGATCGCTGACATCGAGGGTCTGAATAACGCCGGACCAGGGTTTGAACCGCCTCATCCCCATAAGGAGAATGATGCTAAATGCAAAGGCGGAGGCCAGCGCCGCCACCCCGAACATCATGCCATAGATGGAGGAAAACCAGTGGGGCTCCAGGGACATCATCCAGTCCACGGAGGCGAAGGTGATGGTCAGGCCAAAGATGAGGATGCCAGGCGCGCTCAGCTTGCGGAGCTTGTTGCGCGTGGCTTTGTCATCTGGATTCTGATCCAGTCGAATAGACCATTTTCGCAATAACCAGGCCATGCCGATCCAGATAGCGAAGAAGA
>DUEQ01000383.1 GCA_011192085.1 Caldilineae bacterium | reverse complement strand
CTTCATATCGGTCCATAAGGCATCTCCTTTTAAGAAATGGGGGTGGAATGTCTATCGAGGATGGCGGGATTACGTCTCGACGCGTACAATATATCCCGAACCCAGCCAGGCGGCAAGTGCGAAAATGAGATAGAGCGCGCGCTCGGCCTGTGGCCCCTGCAACCACACATGCAGAGCCAACCCCAGTCCCAGAGCTGGCGCCATAAGTAAAAACACCCGCATGATGCGTTCGAAGCCCGCTCGCGGGGGAAGAGGCCACACCCGACTGAAGGCGACGCCCAACAGCACGCCGCTAAAAGCGACGAAGAGGATCTGCAGCAAGTCCAGGGGCGCGGGGAAGGGAAACCCGAAGACATAATGCCCGGCAATGTAGAAGGCGAAAAAGAAGAGGGAGATCTGTAGGGAGGTGCGCGTGATCTTTAGAGCCAGGTTAGGAGCTACAACGAAGGCGTTTCGCTCAGAGGAATGCATGATTTTTTGGCACAAGGAAAAAGCGCGAGCGCCCGGTCGCGGAGACCGGGGCGCTCACGAGGGGCGTCAGTGGGCGGTGGCTTGACCTGCGCCGTAAGGCACGCGGATCTCTTCCACCATATGTTGGATGTGTTCGGGCGGCGGCGCCGTCAACCGTGAGACCACAAGAGAGACGATGAAGTTGAGGATGGCGCCATAGACGCCCACGCCCTGTGCATTGACACCGAGGAAAGAATCGAGTAAGGGCTCCTGCGTGCCCAGTAGCTTGGTGGAGCGAATGAGCACAATCATTACGATGGTGAAGATCAACCCTGTGAGGATGCCAGCGATGGCGCCCTCGCGGTTCATGCGTTTGTCGAAGATGCCCAGGAAGATGGCGGGGAAGAGGCTGGCCGCCGCGAGGCCGAAGGCGAAGGCCACGACCTCGCCTACGAAGCCTGGCGGGTGCACGCCGAAATAGCCTGCGATGAGGATGGCGACGAAAATGGTGGCGCGACCCACGATCAGCCGCTGGCGCTCATCCGCTTCAGGGCGTAAGATGCGATAGTAGATGTCGTGGGAGAAAGCGCTGGACATGGCCAGCAACAACCCCGCGGCCGTGGAGAGGGCTGCGGCCAAGCCGCCAGCCGCCACCAAACCGACCACCCAGGGCGCGAGTTCCGCCACCTCGGGCGTGGAGAGGACGATGATGTCCCGGTCGAAAACGATCTCGTTGGACTCCTTGTCGCTGGTCATGGTGAAAACGCCGTCGCCATTCTTATCTTCCAGTTTCAGCAGACCCGTTTCCATCCAGCTCTGCACCCAGCCAATGTTCTGCACGTCCTCAACGGGCTTATCATTGATGGTATGGAGAATGTTGTACTTGGCGAACACGGCCAGCGCCGGAGCCGTCGTGTAGAGGATGACGATGAAGAGCAGAGCCCATCCTGCGGATTTACGGGCGTCGGCCACGCTGGGCACCGTGTAGAAGCGGATGATCACGTGGGGCAGGCCCGCGGTGCCTATCATCAGCGCCAAAGTGATGAAGAGCACGTTGAGTTGTGAGAAGTGTTGGAATGGGGCGAGATACTCCTTCAGGCCCAGATCGGTTTGAATCTGGTTCAGCCGCACCGCGATATCGCTAAAGGTCAGCGACAGTTGGGGCACGGGATTGCCCGTGAGTTTGGCCGAAATGGCCCACGCGGTGATGAGGTAGGCCAGGATGAGGATGGTGTATTGGGCCACCTGCGTCCAGGTGATGCCCTTCATGCCTCCCAACACAGCAAAGAAGGCAACGATGGCCATGCCGATGATCACGCCGAGGACGATGTTCACCTGCAAAAAGCGGCTGAACACAATCCCCACCGCGCGCATCTGCCCGGCCACGTAGGTGAGCGAGATGAAGACCGTGGCGATCGCGGCCACCGATCGGGCGCCGTTGGAATAATACCGGTCGCCGATGAAGTCTGGCACGGTGTACTTGCCATATTTGCGCAGATACGGGGCTAGAAGGAGGGCCAGCAGCACATAGCCGCCCGTCCAGCCCATGAGGTACACCGCGCCGTCGTAGCCCAAAAACGCGATCAGCCCAGCCATGGAGACGAACGACGCGCCCGACATCCAGTCCGCCGCGGTGGCGGCGCCATTGGCGATGGCGGGCACCCCCCGGCCAGCCACATAGAACCCGGCGGTCTCCCGCACCCGGTTCATGTAGCCAATGTACAGATAAAACGCAAACGTGATGCCAACGATAATTAGCGTCCAGGCTTCGGTGCTCATGATTTGTCCTCCTCGCCTTTCTCCTCGACATTGAACT
>DUEQ01000382.1 GCA_011192085.1 Caldilineae bacterium | reverse complement strand
ATCTTTCATAGAAATCCTCCCCTTAGCGATGCCCGAAAAGTGACAGTTGTCGGGTATAATGGCTGAAAGAACGCATTCCGATCTCCAGTCTCCACATCCCCTCATGCCCGACACCCTCGAACTCAAGCTCACCGGCGTCGCCCATGGCGGCGAGGCGTTGGGCAAGGCTGAGGGCCGCGTCATCTTCGTGGCCTACGCCCTGCCTGGCGAGCGCGTGCGCGTGCAATTGACCGAGGTGCACAGGCGTTGGGCCCGGGCCCAGCTGCTGGAGGTGCTGGACCCCAGCCCCCATCGCATCGCGCCCGCATGTCCCCACTTCGGATCGGAGGGTTGCGGAGGTTGTCAATGGCAGCACATCGCCCGCGAGGCCCAGGCCGACTACAAAGCCCGCATCCTCCGGGACCAGCTCCAACGGCTGGGGGGATTGAAGAAGCCGAAAATCCTGCCCACCCGAACGACGGGCGAATCATGGCGCTACCGCACGCACATGGTCTTCTATCCCGCGGGCCAGGGGGGCCTGGGCCTGCGCAAACCTGGCAGCTACGACGTCCTCCCCATCGACGCCTGCCCTATCCTCCACCCTGACCTGGAGGCCCTTTACCAGGACTTCAATGTGGCGTGGGACGGGCTGCGCAGCGTGGACCTGGCTGTAAGCCGGGCCACAGGCGAGAAGCTGGTGGCGCTGCGCACACGCGGAGATGAAGCGCCCTTGATCGAGGTGGATTTCCCCGTGTCCATCGTGCTGGAGCGCAGCGATGGGCGCGTGGAGACCTTGGTGGGCGAGCCCTGGCACTTCGAGACCCTGGCCGGACGCACCTACCGCTTGAGCGCAGGGGCCCGACGTCCCTTCAACATCCCTGCCGCCGAACTGCTCATCGCCACGGTGCAGGAGCTACTGGCCGCGGGGCCCGGGCATGCGGTCATGGATGTGTATGCGGGCCAGGGATTGTTCACCCTGGGGCTGGCCGAGCGCGTCAGTTTGGTCATCGGCGTCGAAGAAAATCCCTACGCGGTGGAGGATTGTGCCTTCAGTTGCGGGCATCTGGACAACGTCGTTTTGCACGAAGGCCCGCCGCCCAAGGTCCTGCGCAAACTGAAAGACCCCATCGACCTGGCCATCGTCACCCCGCCCGACGAGGGCCTGGGCCATCGCGTGGCGCAGAACCTGGCCCGATTGGGCGCACACCGCATCGCGTACGTGGCCCACAACCCCGCCACCCTGGCCCGAGACCTGGACCAGCTCCGGGCCGCGAACTACCGCTTCGTCGAGGCCGTGGTCATCGACACCGCGCCCCAAACCTACTACTTCACCGCCGTGGCCCTGTTCGCACGATAAACCGTGACGCCTTTCCTCAGCCTGTCTTTGAGAGGGGCCATGAAGCATGGCGGCCCATACTTTGAATTTCCAGCCCGCGGCCATCCATTGGCGTCGATACTGAAACGACATTCAGTCAAACAAAAAATCATTAATTATGGCAAAAAACACCCTCAAATTCATCCCCCTCGGCGGCCTGGGCGAGATCGGCCGCAACATGAACGTCTTCGAATACGGCAAGAATATCCTCATTGTGGACGCAGGCGTCATGTTCCCCGAGCAGGACATGCTCGGCGTCGATCTGGTCATCCCCAACTTCGACTATCTGCGCGACAAGAAGGACTGGATCCGCGGCATCGTCATCACCCACGGCCACGAAGATCACACAGGCGCGCTACCCTTCCTGCTGGAAGAGACCCAGGCGCCCATCTATTCCACCCGCCTCGTCCTGGCCCTGGTGGAGCGCAAGCTGAAGGAATACTTCGGCAAACGCTACAAGCCTGACCTGCACGAGATGACGCCTGGGGATCCGGTGCGTCTGGGCCCCTTCACCGTGCACAGCGTCTTCCTCAGCCATTCTATCCCCGATAGCATGGCCCTGGCCATCGACACGCCCGTGGGCAGGCTGGTTCACAGCGGCGATTTCAAGATCGACCTCACCCCGGCCGCGGGCGAAGGACCGGACCTGGCCCGACTGGCCGCGCTGGCGGAGCCAGGCGTGCTGGCCCTGTTCGCGGATTCCACGGGCGCGGAGCGGGCGGGCTTCACCCCCTCGGAAAAGACCCTGGAGCCCGCGTTCGACCAGATCATGCGGGAAGCGCCGGGCCGGGTGCTGGTCGCGTCCTTCGCGTCCCAGCTTCAGCGCCTGCAGATGATCATCGACATCTCCCATCGCCACGGGCGCAAGATCGCCATCGCCGGGCGCTCCATGGTGCAGAACTTCGAGACAGCCCGGCGGTTGGGCTATCTCAAGGTGCCCAAGGGCGCTTACGTGAAGCTGGAGACCGCGCGCAAACTGCCCCCCAAACAGGTCACCATCATGATCACGGGCAGTCAGGGCCAGCCCGAGGCCGCGCTGGCCCGCATCGCCACCGACCGCCATCGAGACATCCAGCTCCGCAAGGAGGATACAGTGGTCATCTCGGCCTCGCCCATCCCCGGCAATGAGGAGCTGGTGGCCAAGATGATCAACCAGCTCGTAGCCAAGGGCGCAGAGGTCATCTACCCGCCCCTGGCCCATGTGCATGTTTCGGGTCACGCCAGCCAGGAGGAGATGAAGCTGCTCCTTTCTCTGGTCCATCCCCGCTACTTCGTGCCCGTCCACGGCGAGCTGCGCCACCTGCACCTCCATGCCCGCCTGGCCGAGACCATGGGCATCCCTAAGAAGCGCATCTTCCAGATCCGCAATGGCGATGTGCTGGAGATCGCGCCCGAGGGCTGCCGGGTGGCCGAACAAGTTCCCAGCAGTTACATCTTTGTAGACGGCTCGGGCGTGGGGGATGTCGGGCCCAAGGTGCTGCATGAACGGGACGCCTTGGCTCGAGGCGGCTTCGTCGTGGCGGTCATTCCGTTGCGCAAAGGCACGCGAGAGCTGGCAGGCAAGCCGCAACTGGTCACCCGCGGGGCCATCTACACCGCAGAAGCCGAAGACATGATGCTAAAAGCCCAGGACATCCTGGAAAAAACCATCAAAAAGCACAAAAACAAAAAGCGGCAGGCCATGCTGGTGGCGGTGCAACAGGCGCTAAGCCGTTACTTCTACCAGACGACCCGCCGCAATCCGGTCATCGTGCCCGTGGTTCAGGAATGCTAGGTTTCCACCGCGAACGCGAGCTTGATGGTGGTCTTGTACTCGACGATCTTGCCATCTTCGACCTTGGCCGTCATGCTGACGACCTCGATTCCTGAGATGCCGTGCAGAGTCCGGGCCGCGGTCTTGACCGCATTCGAGGCTGCATCCTCCCAACCTTTGTCAGATTTTCCGACCAGTTCGATCACTTTCGCTACGTTCGACATGGCAGATCTCCTGTGTCGTGAGTGGAACGCGAAGGACAATACCGAGAAAAAGATT
>DUEQ01000381.1 GCA_011192085.1 Caldilineae bacterium | reverse complement strand
GGGGGAAAGCGAGAGAAAAAGCCCGTATTGAGGGCAGCCCGCTCTCATGGGCAGGAGACGTAAAGTCTCACTACTCTCGCAAGAGCGATGGAAGGTTCCTTGGGGCCGTATCGCGTTCAGCGTCAGCGCTTAGGCTGACGCTTTTGGTTTTTGATGACCTCTGGGTTCAGCACGCCCACAAAGGGCAGATTCCGAAAATGTTCCCGAAAGTCCAGGCCATAGCCCACCACGAAGAGATCGGGGAGATGGAAGCCCAAATAGCGGGGTTTGATGTCGATAAGACGACGGCCCGGCTTGTCGAACAGCGCGGCCACCTCCAGGCTGGCGGGATGACGCGACCGGAGTAGGCGCAGGAGGTAGCCCAGGGTCAGGCCCGTGTCGATGATGTCCTCCACGAAGATAACGTGCCGTCCCTCGATGCAGAGGTCCAGGTCCTTGGTGATGCGCACAAGGCCCTGGTCGCGGGTCTCGGGGCTGTAGCTGGAGATGGCCATGAAGTCCACTGCCAGAGGAATGGGCGTGTAGCGCAACAAGTCGGCCATGAAGAAAAGGACGCCCTTGAGCACGCCCACGAACACCGGATTTTTGTCCGCATAATCTCGGGCGATAGCCTGGCCCATCTCACGAATGCGGTTTTGAAGGGTGTCTTCGTCGATGAGCAGATGGGAAAGGGCAGAACGATAGGTCTCAGGAACGGTCCCGGGGATGCCCTTCTTCGGTGTTAACGACGGAGGGGTCTGGAAGGTCATATTTGATGGCTAAGCTGCGGATATCGCGGCGGTTGAGCAATTTGACATTGATGTCGGGATACAACTCCCGCAACCGTCGGATTTTTTTGTTCTTCAGACGGTTGAGGCGGGGCGACTGGGTGGTTAGCTCGACGTAAAGGTCCTGTTCGGGCAGATAGAAGTCGGGAGAGAAGGCGGAGCGCAGGCTGCCGTCCTCATTGTATTCCAGGGGAAATGTGCGTGGCTCATATTCCCAGGGGATGCCATAGAAGTCAAGGAGGCGGGCGAATTCCCGCTCGGAGGGATGTTGGAAGTCGGTTTCGTCGATCTTGGACATGGCGGTGCAAGGTCGATGGGGGAGCGTGGGGATGTGTCGTTATTTTAGCATAGATAGGATGTCGCGGGTAAGGGCAAAAGAAAACCCCCGGCTTTTGGCCGGGGGGCGGATGTCAGGGAATGATGAGGGGGAGGTAAAGGGATATCACCGTTGGCGTGGGGGTGGGGAGACTGCCCGCCGGGAAGGTGTATTCGAAGTAAAGCTCGGGACGGCAGTCGGGATTGGCGTGGCGGGTGGACCCCAAGACATAGTTGATCTGGGCGCCTGCGTCCCCGCGCAGAGCCCAACCGTAGTTCGCCTCCTCGCCCGCGACAAAGCGCTGCACATCCTCGGTGATGGTGAACCAGGTGGCGTTCCGATCTCCGCAGGCCCCATTTGCGCCCATGGGAGCCAGCGCCTGTTCGTCGGTCAGCGTCGACGCCTGGTCGGATGCGCCTTGGGCGCCAGGCTGCTCCCAGGACTGCCCGTTGGCGGCTTGCTGCCAGGTGACCTCGGAGACGCTCCAGGGACGTAGCAAGCGATAGAGGCGGGCGGTAAGAGAGGCGTCCTCTCGATCCTGCACGGTGTAGAGGCCCAGATAGGCCAGGCTCAGACGCACGCCTTCGGGCAGGAACGAGTCCACGTCCACCCGAATCAACGGCGTTTCGACGCCGCCGGGGCGAATGCGCAGGGTGTCCAGCCGGTCGTAGTTGGTCGTGGGGGCCCATTCCGAGATGAAGGTGTCCTGGAACCCAGGATCGTCGAAATCCGCCTTGACCAGCAGCGTGATAGGTGCAATCTCCAACCAGCCGAAGTCTGCTCTCACGCCGTCCACGGACGCTCCCTGCCAGTTCATGGCGGTCTCGGCCTCGCCATCGTCATCGTCATCATCGAACAGGGCGTAGTTGACGTGGAGCGTCTGCCGGCGGGACGCGGCCTGAAGCGGGCCGCCCAGCGCTTGCGCGGGGATGGCGATCTCCAGGGTGTAGCCCGCGGTCTCTTGTACGCCCGCGGCCAGCGCCGCGGCCGGGGTCTCGCCGTTGGCGTCCACGCGGCCATTGGGCCAGATCTGATAGGTGACGTCTTCGGGGCTAAGGGCGCTGTTCCCATCCACATCGAACGCGATGCGCATCGAATCGCCCCTGGTCACCTGATCATCCTGGACGCGTACGCTCACGAACAGGTAATCCTCCCACCAGCGGAATCGCACATCCCCACTCAAGTCCGTCATTCCAGTTGGGAATTCACCCTGTATGCTGTCCGCGGTGGCGGCGCTCAGCCCGTAGAGGTGTTCGTCTGACCAGTCTGCCAGATCGCCGTCGATCTCGATGGCGTTCTGGGCGAGCGCGATCTGGGTGGGCTGGATGCGATCGTATTGGAAGAGGGTGATGTAGCCAAAGGCGGCGGGGTCTGCGGCCAGGGCTTCGCCCGCCCAGATCATCTGGGCGGCGTAGGCGCTCTCGCCGGGGCGGGCGTCGAAAAGCGCGACGTTGACGCCGATTTTGCGGAGATGTTCGAAGCCGCCGCCCAATGCGCTCTGAGGAATGAACGCCTCGATGGCGTAGCCATCCTCGCCCGAAACGACCGCGTAGCGGCCCCCGACGGGCATGCCTTGGGCCGAGCCGTCAGCCAGGAAGAAGATTGCATGATCGTCGTCGCCGATGACGCCGTCGTTCGCACCATCCAACGCCACGCCGATCTGGTCGACCAGGGGGCCGCTGTCCACCAGAGTTGCGTCGATGACCTCGATGCCCAGATAAAGCCCCTGGTCGTCCCAGCGAACGCGGACGGATGCGTCCAGGTTCGCGGGATCGGGCGCTTCGCCCTGGATGGAGTCCATATCGTCGCTGTTGAGATGGCGAGCGTTGAGCGCGTTCCACTCGCTCAGGTCGCCATCCACCCGGTTCCGCCATTGGGGATGGGCGTAGAGACGGCGGTCGGGCTCGCTGTAGCGGAGGATGTCGCCCCGCAGGCCCACGGCGTAGACCAACCCGCGGTTGTAGACGTCCATGCCGTAGAGGTGGGCGTCGGAGGGCGCGGGCTGGCGCTGCCAGGTGGCCCCGGAGTCCTCGGTGAAGAGCACAGTGGCGTCATAACCGACGGCCCAGCCGGTCTGTTCGTCCGCCATTTCGATCTTCTGAAGGCGGGGGACGTCGGGATCGAGCAGCAATGCCCGCCAACTATCGGGGCCGCTGAGCACATCGGGGCTGAAGAGAATGGCCCCTTTCAGGCAGGGAGCCTCGACATTGCCGTCGGCGATGCAGCCCACCGCCCAAACGTAGTCCAATTCCCCATCTCCGTTGAAGTCAAGGGCGTCAATGCCGGAGTTGTAGAATACGCCGAATTCGGATGCGAAATGATAGCCTTTCCAGTGGCGCCCGGCGTCGTCGGTGTAGTCGAACCAGTTCTTTTTGGTGGAGACAGCGCCTTGCCAGGAGTTGATCATGTCGAGATCGAGATGAGTGATACGCCTTTCC
>DUEQ01000380.1 GCA_011192085.1 Caldilineae bacterium | reverse complement strand
GGCGCGGAAGGACTCAAAGATATTCCTATTTGGGGCGTCGTCTATCAAGGAGAAGTGCATCCAATCGATCATGCCGCGTAATCCCATTCCCATAACCATCCTCGGCGGTTATCTCGGTGCGGGCAAAACCACATTGCTCAACCACATTTTGCGCGCCACCGACCGGCGGCTGGCGATCATTGTCAATGATTTCGGCAGCATCAACATCGACGCCGACTTGATCGAAAATCAGGAAGGCGACACCATCAATTTAGCAAATGGTTGCATCTGCTGTACATTGGGCGAAGGATTCGCCGCCGCATTGATAACCGCCAGCAATCTACAACCCCCTCCTGACCATATCTTGGTCGAAGCTAGCGGCGTCGCCGACCCGTACAATCTGGCCCAGCAGGTGAGTATGCCCGGCTTTCAGTTGGATGGCGTGATCGTTCTCGCGGACGCTGAGCGGATACGCCAACAAGCGCGCGACAGATATGTCGGACAAACCGTATTACACCAATTACGGGGCGCGGATGTCATTGTGCTCAATAAGATCGACTTGGTGGATGATGGAACCCGGAAGCAGCTTCACGCCTGGCTGAGGGAGTTGACGGGCCATGTCCCCATCATCGAAGCGATAAACGGCAACGCGCCCCTCCCCTTGCTGTTCGGGCATGTCAGCGAGCCCGGCAGGTTCATGCTTGAGCCCGTTCATGAGCATCGTCATCATCATAGCGATGATTATGAAACTTGGAGTTTCAGCAGCAGCCGCCCCCTTGCCGGCGATCTCTTCCGCGCTCTGGCGGCATCCCTCCCTCAGGGGATCATCCGCGCCAAAGGGATTCTCTATTTGCAAGAGGATCCAGAACGCCGACACATCTTTCAGCTTGTCGGCAGACGATGGCGCATCGAGCCGGGAGATGCGTGGGGCGATCAGCAGCCAGAAACAAAATTGGTCCTCATCGGGTTGCCGGGCAGTATCGATGAAGGGGCGCTTCAAGCTAAGCTGGTCCAGTAGCGTCATCGAAAATGCCATGCATCCCTTTGCCCGGCCATCCCCCAGCTTCACCTCTTTGCCAAGGCGCTCCTGAATCCCCCCTTCTCGAAACCAACCCATGTCGGTCAACCTGCATCTTACTTAGCT
>DUEQ01000038.1 GCA_011192085.1 Caldilineae bacterium | reverse complement strand
GGCGTTGTCTTTCCAGATTCCGCTGGTAGTTTTGCATGCGGTTGAGGATTTGGAACTGAACTTCCGCGGGCGCAGGCACATATTCGAACGTGATCTTCCCTTCCTGGGCCGCGGTTTGAATGTCGACGTTGCCGTAATCCAACAGATAGGCCAGGGGATTGGGCCGGGTGAACTCCACATTCTGGATCCGTTCCAGGGGAATTGTGGTGCGGATCTCGTCGAACCACAGGGGTTTTTTGTAGATGCGCTCCACGATCTGATCGGAGACGATGTAGCAGTCGTTTTTCCAGTCTTCCCAGTTCCACCAGAACCAGAACATGCTTGCCATGCTGAAGAGGATCGCCAGGCCCATGGATAGGAACTGCGCGTTGCGAGGCATCTCTGCCAGAACGGCATTGGTGGCCAGCAGCGCCAACGCGCCGCCGCTGAGCAGCAAGGCGACCAGCGCGGGCACGGTGATGCGGATCAGGCCGATCCAGTGCCTTCGCCAGATTAAACGCCGGTTCTCTCCCTCTTGCAGGCCCAGCAGATGCAGGAAAGGCAGGGGCGAGGGCCTTCTCTTCAGGCGCGCCGGCGGCGTCTCCATCAGCGCCCGTTCGTCGATCTTCTCCTCCAGGCCGATGTGCAAACGCTTTTGCAGCTCCCGCTGACGGGACTCCAAGTCACGGCTCAGGCCGTAGGTGCGGATGCGCTGCATCTCTTGGGAGATGATGCGATGCGCGATGCTGGGATGCGGAAGGTAATCGAAGATGATCGCTCCTTCCGTGGCCGCGGTGCTGATGACCAGCTCGCCATAGCGCAGGAGCTGGCTGATGAGCGTGCGGCGGATATCCAGATTTTGGATCTGATCGATGGGCGCGGTCAGCCTGCTGTCCCGGATCAGGGGCACTTTTTCGTGGTGGATGATGCGTTTCGTGGTGATGATGTGATAGTCATTGAGGTAGTCGATGAGGATCCATCCGCCTACGGGGATGAGGTAGAGGGCGCCGATGACCAGTTCCAGCCAAAGGAGAGGGCGTTGCCGGGTGGCGAGGACGTAGATGGCGCTGAGGCCCAATTGGAAGAGGATGAAGGGGAGCAGGTAGGTCAACCGCCGGGCCAGGACGATCCAATGCCGGCGGGACTTGAACAGGATGCGCTCATCCTCCTGCTGCCAGCTTTCGATCTTCTTGATCTTTTCCAACTCCTGACGTTGGAATGGGGTCAGGTTGAGCCGCGCTTCGATCTCGGGATGATCGTTGAGGAAGATGAGGAAATCCGCGTGATGGATGCGCACCCAATCGGTGGCGTCCAGCGTTTCCACAGTCTCCTCAGCCGCCTGGCGGAAGAGGAGGGCGTTTTCTCCAAAATAGGCGCCCGGTCCGATGGTCGCCGAGGGGGTTTGCCCGGTTTCCGTGATGGATTGGCGCATCGCAGCGCCCCGGGCCAGGATGTAGCAGTAGGGATTCTCTCTGCCCGCAACCACGAGGGTGTGATGCGGGCGGTGGAGGTGGATCCGCATCCCATAGCCCGCCAGCCTGCGGATATCTTCGAGCGTCAGGTTTTGGAAGATGCCCACGTTGCGCAGGAGCGGTTCCACGGCAAAGGGCGCGGATGTCCAGTCGTGGCGGGGATGGCGGGCGATGATGGTGAGAAAGTCTTCTCGGGGCAGGAGGAAGTAGCGGGTGGGGCTTTCGACCACAGCCCGGAATCGGGACGGGGCGTTGGCGAGGATGTCTCGATAGCCGAAGACCGCGCCTGCGCTCACCCAATGCACCTCCTGTTCGCCTTCCAGCCGCACTCGGCCCTGCCGCACGATCACGAGTTCGAAGATGGGCTCCTTCCGTTCTCGCAAGATGATGTTGGCCTCCGCCCGCTGCACCTCCACGATGTCGGCGATCCATTTGATTTCGATATCCTCCAGGGGCGCGAGATAGGGGTTGGCCCGGAGTTGGCCGATGACGTCGCTGCGGTCGAATCGACTCTCCATCTCAGGATGGCTGGCGCGCAGTCGGGCCAGAGATTCGAGGCTGACCGCGAAGAGCTCCACCTGGGTGATGGCCTTGGCTGTGCCCAATTGCCCCTCCTTGGCGTCCAACTCCAACCTGCCCAGCACTTGCCCTTCGCGCACCTGTCTGCGCAAAGGGGGTTTGTCCGGTTCGGTGCGCACAAGTTCTACGACGCCGCGACGAATGAGATACACCCACGGCGTGATGTCACCCTGGCGAAAGATGGTCATGCCGGGACGGAGGGGCGTCCGCGGCTTTCGCACCTCTAGCCGCTGCAGCTCGGCGGGGGACACGCCTGAAAAGATGGGAAACCGCTCAAGCTCCTCGGCCAGTGCAAGGGGGTCGGGGGGATGTTCTGCCATGATCTCATGGGGGAATACAGTATGCATTTATTGTAGCATATTCTGAGAATCCTTTCATCCCTGTTCGAAGGGGCGGATTCAGCAGATTGCTTTGCGCCCTACGGCTCCCCAAACACGTCCTCGCGCAGCCATTTCAGCAACGCTTCCTCCAGCCCATTCTCTCTGCCCAGCATCTGCGTGCCGTGGCCCTGCCCGTCCAGCAACACGAGCTGCACCGGGCCCGCGGCCAACTTGCTCAATTCCTGGACGCTCTCATACGCATAAGCGTCCTCGCTGCTCGCGGCCAGGAACAGCGGGCGTTTTCCATACGCCTTCACCGCGTCGGGCGTGGTCACGCCGTGGTAATCGAGCCCCGGACTCAGCAGGGCCGCGCCCCGGATGGCCGCGTCCAGCGCGGCGTAGTTGATGGTGATATTCGCGCCGATGGACGCGCCGAGGATCGCGATGCGGTCGGGGTGGATCTCGGGCCGGGATCGAATGAAATCCACAGCGATGGCCGCGTCCTTCGTCATCTTCCGCCACTCGCGCTGGCCCTCGCTCTCGCCATGCCCGCGTAGGTCGATGGCGAGGACGCCAAAACCGGCATCTTGCAACTGCCGGGCGAATGCGTCCCAATCCCCCCGCTTGCGCCCCAGCATGGGCAACAGCGCGACGCCGGGCGCGTCCGTGGCCGCGGGTCGGTAGTAGGTTCCCTTGAGGCGCACGCCATCTTCGGTGACCATGCCGATGTCGAAGCTATCCTTTTGCGCGACCAGGGTGGGCGTGGGAGGCAGGTTCAACGGCTGGAAGGGCGCGTTTTCCTGACGGAGCTGGGTTTCGATGGCCTCGATGGTGGCGACGTAGTTGCGCACGATAAGGGCCCGCTCCTCTTCGCTGGCATTCCGACCCATGGCCTGCTCCAGTGCGCTCATCAGTTCCACAGCCACGCTTTCACGCTCATCGAGCAGGGCTTGCTGCTCGGGCGGCAGGGGGGAGGGTATGGGCGCGGGAGTTGAGGTGGGCGGTTGGGTGACCGCGGTCGCGGGCGACGGGGTCGCGGTCCCGCTTGCGGGCGCGCGGCATCCCGCCAGGAGCAGGAGGAGCGCGATGAGGGGGAGGAAGATGAATCGACGCATGGTTCACCGTTGGGCGCGTCATGTAGGCTGCCTTCGCTGTTGCCGATGACGTCCTACGCCTATTGTACTCCCATAAGCTCGAAAGTGAAAAAACAGGATGTTCCTCCATGCCTGGC
>DUEQ01000379.1 GCA_011192085.1 Caldilineae bacterium | reverse complement strand
TGCTAAGATTTGACTGATCTGCAGCGGCGCGCCCTGGCAACCCGCTTCATCATTCGCGAAGAAGGGAATGATCTGCCATGAAAAAACACATCTGGCGATGGGTTCTACTCCTCACGATCTTCGTCCTCTGCGCGGCGCTCCCCGCCGCCGCGCAGAGCAAGAGCGTCGTCTGGAACCGTTTCGATGTCGACATCACCGTCAACCCCGACGGCACCTTCGACGTCGTTGAAAAGCAAGAAATCCAGTTCATAGGCGGTCCCTTCACCTATGGATTCCGGGACATCAGCACCGACAAGACCGAGGGCATCTCCGATATCCGCGTGGGGGATGTCAACGGCGACTATCTTCAGAGCAGCGAAGAGGAGCCAGGGACATTTTATGTCGATCAACGCTCGGGCAGCGTGTATGTGAAATGGTTCTTCGAGCCCACCACGGATGCGGTGCGCACATTTGTCATCCGATACAAGGTGCATGGCGGGCTGCGCTATTATGATGAGGGGGATCAGCTTTGGTGGAAGGCTGTGTACGCCGACCGCCCGGCCGAGGTGAGGTCCAGCGTGGTGACCGTAAAAGTGCCCGCGCCCGCAGTCATCGAAAACATGGACACGTACTTCACCATGGCCGACATGGCGCTGCTGGATGCGCAGACCGCGAAATTCACAGCCAAAGCCCCGATTCCGCCTGGAAAACCGTTCGAAGTGCGGGTCCAGTTCACCCATGGGGTCGTGACGGGCGCGGCCCCATCCTGGCAGACCCAGGCAGACCAGGAGGCGGAGGTCTCCCGGTGGCGCACGGTCGCCAATGTCTTCGTCCTATTCTTCGGACTCATGCTCATCTTCCTGGCTCCCGTGGGCCTCTATGTGCTGTGGCACGCGTTCGGCCGCGATCCCCGGCCCGCGATCGCCCCATCCTATCTTCCGGAGCCCCCATCCGACCTGCCGCCGGGCATGGCGGGCACGCTCATCGATGAGAAGGCGGACACCAAAGAAATCATCGCCACCATAGTGGACCTGGCCCGCCGCGGCTATTTGCGCATGGAGGAGGTGATGAATGATGAGGACAGCGGCTATTCCACTCGCGATTTCCTCTACACCAGGCTCAAAGCGCCCGATGACGACCTCCGCGAGTATGAGCGCTATGTCTTGGAAAAGCTCTTCAATGGCGAGCGCGACCGCAAGCTTTCGGATCTGAAGAACACGTTCTACAAATACAATGCGGAAGCGCAGCAACTGTTGTCCAAAGCAGTTGCAGAGGAGGGCTTTTTCGTGGCCGATCCCAACAAAGTGCGTCGGAAGTGGCTCGGATTCGGCGCGGTCCTGTTCCTGTTGACCATCATCCTCTCCTGTGTGGGCCCAGCCATCCTGTCCCCGTTGACGGACCTGGGGGTGCTTCTGGGATTCGGGCCGTTCATCTTCGCCATCGGCTTGATGATCCTATCCTTCTTCATGCCCAAAAAGACGCAACAAGGCGCGGACGAGGCCGCGAAATGGGAAGCGTTCCGCACCTATCTCAAGAATCTGGATGACTACGTCGAACTGGACAAGGCCACCGAATTGTTCGAGCGCTATCTGCCCTACGCCATCGCCTTCGGCCTGGAAAAGCGGTATCTGCGCATGTGGGAGCCCGTGCAAAATGTGCCCGCACCCACCTGGTACGGCCCGCAGCCCTGGCATGGCCCCCACCACGCCCCCGGTCGCGCTCCCGGTCGCGTCCCCGGCCACGCCAGCCCCTCTGCGCAGGGCAAGGGCGGCGGCATGCCCACCCTCGCCGACGCCAGCTCGGGCATGAGCCGCAGCTTCGCCAGCATGAGCGCGGGCCTGGCCTCCATGCTCACCGTGGCCTCCTCCACCCTCACCAGCCGTCCACAGTCCTCCAGCGGCTCCAGCGGGGGTTGGTCGGGCGGCGGATGGTCGGGCGGGGGCAGCTTCGGCGGCGGAGGCGGCGGGGGCGGAGGCGGCGGTTTTGGATAGAGGTCGCGTGGTCGCGCAGTCGTCTGATCGCTCGATCAGCTGTCTCTCAACACATCTACGCTTATCCATTCCAATCCCATCCATTCCCAACACCCCTCACCATCAAGCCTATGAAAAGCACCGGACGCATTGCAGGTCTCATTCTCACTGGCATCGCCATCCTCGTGTGCCTGGGTTCGGGAGCGTGGTTTCTGACTGCGCTGTTCACCGAGGCCACGGCCACGGTGGGCGGCCAGGTCCTCGGTTTCGTGCTCGTGTTCATCTTCATCGTGCTGCCTCTGGCCGCGGTGGGAGTCTATCTCATCTGGCATGGCCGCCAGGAAGAAGCTCGGATGTCTCGGGCCCAACAGGAGCGCACCATCCTCAACATGGTCCTCACCCAGGGCAAGGTGCGCCTCAACGACATCGCCCTGGAATTGAACCTGCCTCGGGATCAGGTGGAAGCCCGGGTGCGCGACCTGGTGGGCAAGAACCTGTTCTCGGGCGCAGTCAACTGGAAAGATGGCATTCTCTATTCGGAGGAGGCTTCACAGTTGAAGGCGGACCAAAAATGCCCTAACTGTGGGGCAAAGCTAGAGCTTGCGGGCAAGGGACTCATTGTCTGTCCC
>DUEQ01000378.1 GCA_011192085.1 Caldilineae bacterium | reverse complement strand
TTTTCTGCGCTCAATGTGCTTTATCGCGATGTCGGCTATGTTTTACCGGTGCTCACCCAATTGCTGCTCTTCATCTCACCGGTGGGTTACTCTACCAGCCAGGTCGCGCTGAAATGGCAATGGCTTTACGCCTTGAACCCCATTGTAGGCGTGATCGAAAGTTTCCGCTGGGCGCTGTTGGGGACGACCCCGACCCCCGGACTCCCGCTTTGGCAGATTGTCTCCATCTCGGCGGCGGTTGCCGTTTTCTTGCTGATCACCGGTCTTTTCTACTTCCGCCGCATGGAACGTTCCTTTGCGGATATGGTCTAAAAAAAATGCTTGCTATTCGTGCCACCCACCTTGGAAAACAATATCGCATCGGCGCCGCGCCGCAGCGTTACAACACTTTGCGCGATTCGCTTGGCGGAATGCTCAAAGCCCCTATCCGCCGCATCCGTCAGGGATTTATGCCCGCAGCAGACGATGCCCAGAACATCATCTGGGCCTTGCAGGATGTCTCCTTTGATGTGGAACAGGGGCAAGTCTTAGGCATCATCGGGCGCAACGGGGCGGGAAAATCCACCCTGCTGAAGATTCTCTCGCGGGTAACGGAACCCTCCGCAGGTGAAGTCCAGATTCGCGGGCGGGTCGGCTCTCTCCTGGAGGTTGGTACCGGTTTCCATCCCGAACTCACCGGGCGCGAGAATATCTATCTCAACGGCGCCATCCTGGGGATGCAGCGTGTCGAGATTGAGCGCAAATTCGATGAGATTGTAGATTTCTCCGGGGTCGAGAAATTCATCGATACCCCGGTCAAGCGGTATTCCAGCGGGATGTATCTACGGCTGGCTTTTGCCGTTGCTGCCCATCTGGAGCCGGAAATCCTGGTGGTGGATGAGGTGCTGGCGGTTGGCGATGCCGAATTTCAGCGCAAATGCCTGGGCAAAATGAGTGACGTAGCCCAGGAAGGGCGCACAGTACTCTTCGTCAGCCACAATATGTCGGCGATTTTGCGGCTGACCGATGAAGCCATTGTGCTCGATCGCGGCCGCCTGGCGA
>DUEQ01000377.1 GCA_011192085.1 Caldilineae bacterium | reverse complement strand
GCGACACCCCGGCGCCGCCCGCCGAGCCGCCGCCCACAGCCCCACCCGCACCGCCCGAAGCGGTCATCGTCGGGCAGAATGTGCCCATTCGCGCGGGACCTGGTCTCATCTACAATGAGCTGGGCCTGGCCAATCAGGGCGAGTCATACCCCATCACGGGGCTTTCTGTGACGGGCGACTGGCTCCAGATCGATTACAAGGGCGAGCCGGGATGGGTGTTCCTCATTCAGGCAGAGCCTCAAGGAGATCTGGAACAGGTCCCCGTTATCGAGGAGATTCCGCCCACGCCCACCTTCACCCCGGCGCCGCCCACAGAGACCCCCACGCCACCCCCCGAGGGGACGGGGGCCTCGTCCGCATCCCAACCCCCCGGCGGCGGAAGCGCGCCGCCCCTCGCACTGCTCATCCTCGGCGGGCTTGTCAGCGTAGCTCTAGCTGCGGGCATTGGCTACTACTACCTCCGCAAGAGCCGATAATCTTTTCATGACCAACGAAAGCCTGGCGTTCGCGTCGGGCTTTTGCGCGTCTGGATCATCTTTGATCTCACGCCAAGGCGCTAAGCCGCCAAGGGATAAAGAAGCAAAGAAAGGCAGGTTTGCAAGCGGCGATTGGCAACGCTCCCCCGCGCAACGCAATCTGCCACCTGCTACGCTCTTTCTCTCCAGCGCCCCTGTCGCCGCCTATGCCCACGATCCTCTTCCTCCGCTCCAGCAGCCATCTTGGCGGAATCGAACGCCAGATGCTGTGGCATGCGGCTCGGTTGCAGGCCGATGGATGGGATGTGCGCGTTGCCTGCCTCCATCGGGGCCAGGGAGAGCATCCCATGGTTCTGGCCGCTCGTATGGTCCCTCTCCCCGCGGAGACGCTGCCCGATCCCGCGTTTTGGCGACCGCGGGCGGCGCGGGAGGTGCGGGCGCTCATCCAGTGCCTGCGGCCCGACATCATTCACACCGCGGATTACCGCACCGACATCCTGGTCGCGGGTAAATTGGAGGGAGCCCGATGGCTGGCGGAGAGCCAGGGCCACACGGAGGCGCGGTTGCGGATGAAGGCCTGGAACTGGCTGGATATGCGGGCGCTGCGACGGGCGCATGGCGCGGCTCCGGTCTCGGCCGCGTGGGAGACCTGGCTCGCGGCCCGTGGCGTCTCACCAGCCCGCATGACGCGGCTGGAAAACAGTCGCGCCATTCTGCGTTCCGGCCCCATGCCTGCGCCCGCGCATCTGTACGGCCCCGGCCCTCATCTGCTTTACGCCGGACGGCTCTCCCCCGAAAAGGGGATCGATCTCCTGCTGGCAGCCTGGTCCGCCATCCGCGGCCGCTGGCCCAACGCCTCCCTGTGGGTCTTGGGCGCGCTTCCGCCCGCGGGCCGCTTTCGCCGCCGCATCCAGCGCGGTCTGACTCAACCGGGCGTCCATTATCTCGGCCATCAGCCCGATATCCGTCCCTGGCTCCAGACCGCGGACGCGGTTCTGGTTCCTTCCCGCCGCGAGGCGTGGGGCATGACCGCGTTCGAGGCGTTGTGTGTGGGGACGCCCCTGGTAGCGGCTCGGGTGGGCGGCTTGCCAGCGCTCTGTCGCAGCGCGCCTCACGCCCGGCTCTTCACCCGCGATGATGCTCATGCGTTGATAAGCGCCCTGGAACAAGCGCTCTCACCTGGGTTTCCCCGCGGCGCGGGTGTAGGACGAGCCTATTGCATGCAACCCCGCTTCGACCCCCACCGCCGTCATGCTATCCTGATGGGCATATATGAGCGATTGTTGCTCTGAAAATGGCTCTCACGCCAAGTCGCAGAGGCGCAAAGGGACGAATGAAGTAAAGTTGGCCGGTGGCAGGTCGCCAGTGGCAAGTGGTTTTGACATGCTACCTGCTACCTTGCCACTGGCGACGAGGCTCGCTCAGGCAGAGCTTTGATGACATCCTCCGGCGTGAGGAAGCGGGGGTCGCGGAAGAGCTTGTTCACCTGGCTGGCGAAGACCAGGGATTCGGACATGATGCGCCGCGAGGGCCCGATCACCACGATCTCGCCTTCGGCCATGAGCGCCGCCCGGTCAGTGGCCGCGGCCGCCAACTCTACGTCGTGGGTCGCCATGAGGATGGCCTTGCCTGCATCCCGCAGCTCCCTCAGGATGGTTGACAGCTCCTGCTTCTGCACATAATCCAGCCCGCGGGTGGGCTCATCCAGCAGGATGACCTCGGGGTCGGTGACCAGGACCGCCGCCAGGGCCAGGCGCTGTTGCTCCCCCACGGAGAGGTCGTGGGGATGGCGCTCCCACAAATGGGCAATGCCCAGACGGCCGAGTAAGGCCCGGTCGGCCTCGGGATCGGGCGGCATGCCGTGGGCGCGGCGGCTGAAAGCGAGTTCGTCGGCCACGCGTTCGGTGAAGAGGAGGCGTCCGGGATTCTGCGGGAGATAGGCCACCGCGCGGGTGATCTCCTCGGTGGGCGTGCGGGAAGCATCCATCCCCAACACCTGCACCTGTCCCCGAGCGGGCTTCAACAGCCCCACCAGATGCTTGAGCAGCGTGGTCTTGCCGCTGCCGTTGCGTCCCATCAGGGCTACGAATTCACCCGCGTGAACGCGTAGAGAGACCCCGCGCAGGGCCTCGACCCTGTTGGGGTAGCTGTGCCACAGGTTGTCGACGCGGATGACCGGGGGATGGCCGTTTGCTGTCGTCTCGGGCAGGGGCGCGGGCCGGAGCTGGTCTTTGAGCGCGCGGGCGAATTTGCGTCCTTGCTTGATGGTCAGGGGCATGGGTTCCCAGCCCAAGGCTTTGGCCAGGGTGATGAGGGGCGGCGTCAGCGGCGTCTGGCGCAGAATGGCCGCGGGCTCGCCGAACAGGGGCGGTTGCCCGCCGCCGGGCCAATAGAGGATGTAATCGGCATAGTGCGCAACCCGTTCCAGCCGGTGTTCGGAAAGGAGGACGGTCAGGCCCAGGTCCTCGTTGAGTTGGCGCAGCGCCAGCAGCACCTCTTCCGCGGCCTGGGGGTCGAGCTGCGAAGTGGGCTCGTCCAGCACGAGGATGTCGGGTTGCATGGTGAGCGCGGCTGCGATGGCCACCCGCTGTTTCTCCCCGCCCGAGAGCAGGCTCACGGGGCGTCTCCGCAGATGCGCTATCTTGAGCTGGTCCAGGGCCTCCTCCACCCGCTTACGCATGAGATCCTGGGACAGACCGAAGTTCTCCATGGCAAAGGCCAGCTCATCCTCCACCACATCCACAACGAAACTCGATTCCGGGTCCTGGAACACCATCCCCACCAAGTCGGCCATCCCGCGCGGGGCTCGTTCTACCGGATTCCGTCCCCCCACCAGGATCTTCCCCCCTGCGACGCCGCCGTAGAAATGGGGCGCGAGGCCGTTCACCGTGCGCAGAAAGGTGGATTTCCCCGCGCCCGACGGGCCCATGACCAGCACGAATGCGCCCTCAGGGATGTTCAGCGTGAGGTCGCGCAGCACCGGCTCGGACGCATCAGGATAGCGGTAGGTGAAGCGATCGTAGGTGATCATGGAGGCGTAAGGGCGATTCGTTGAGATTCTTCAGACTTCAGACCCTGATTGACCGACAAAACTTTGCATGTCCCCTTGTCGTGGTTTTTTGCTCCCTCCCCTGCCCTCCCCCGAAACTTGCTGCGCTCCTTTCAGGGGAGGAAGCCGCCTGTTCCGCAAGGGTTTCTTGCCGATCAGGATGGCCTCCCCCTGAGCGAATCTCGGGAGGAGGTTCGGAGGGGGGCATGCTGTCAATCAGCTTCAGACCTCAGATCTCGGATATCCGATCTCGGAGCGGGTGGGAGCAGCAGCGCGGGCAGCAGGGGCAGGATGAAAAGCAGGCCCAGGAGGGGGTTGAAGTCGGGGAGGAGGGGATAGGGCGGGTAGGGGTAGTAGAATAACGTTTGGGATGCGAACCAGGTCAGGAGGATGATCGCAGCCAGGAATAGGCCCGAGCCCGCGGCCAGGGCGGCGTCGCGCGGCCGCCACCGCCAGCGACGATAACGCGTGCGCCAGGTCCGCCGCCCGCTGCGCCACAGGCTGAGCCCCATCAAGGCTGCGCCCAGAGTCAGCATGACCAAACCTGGCCAGGACGCGGCTCGATAATAGCTCTTCGTGGCCAGTCCCATGAGCAGAAGGAACAGGCCGAGGATGGCGCTGCCCCGAATCAGCCAGGTCTCGCGGCGGGAGGCGGGGAGCGGACGTCCGCCGAATCCTCGGGCATCCATGCTCTCCGCGAGCTGGATGGCTCGATCCAGGCCGTAGCTGAGCAGGGAGACGAATAGGGGCAGGAAGTCGCTCAGGCCCTTGACTCGATGCCCGCGCAGGCGTTGCGCCTCCCGGATGTCGTTCCAGGCGATGAGGGTTTGGGGGATGAAGGCGATGGCGATGGAGACGGCGACGCCCGTCTGATAGGCGAATCCAGGGATCATGCGCAGGACGGTCTGCGGGCCCAGGGCGCTGTTATAGATGGCGAAGATGAGGATGAGGGCCACGAAGTTCAGGCCCGTGATGAAGCCATAGATGAGGGCTTCCAGCGTGATGGGGCCGCCGATGAGGGGCCAGGATGGGGGCAGGACGAAGAGAACGCGTTCGCCTACATGCACGGTGAGGGCGTTGAAGAGGATGGCGAAGCCCCACAAGAGGAGGGCCAGCCTCACCACCATCCCCCAGGTCATGGGCCTCTTCGTCGCGTCGCCCCCTTCATGAGCGGCCCGCCGCGCCAGCGTGGCGAAGAGAAATCCCGCGGCTGCCAGCAGGATGGCCAGGTAGAAGGGGTTGCGGGTGAGGAGGACGGCGGCCATGCTTCCAATCAGCCACGACGTCCAGGCGTAAGGGTGAAATCCGCTCGACATAGAGGTTTAGCCCGACTGACGGCGCAAAGCCCAGATGCCCGCGCCGACCAGGATGACCAGAATGGCGACGAATCCGCCGACATAGAAGATGCCCGACGAGGATGCAGATCCGCCCGATGCGGGCTCGGGTGTGAGGCGCTGGATGGGCTGGAAGGTGGCGCGTGGGTGCGTGGGCGTGGCAGAGTGTGGAGGCAAAGGCGTATCAGCGTATGAGGGTGTGGGCGTGGGGGAGGCGGGAGACGCGGGTGTGGGATTGGCAACTGGGCTGGGGGAGGGTGTGGGCGTAGCCGCGTCGGAGGCTCGCACGGTCAGGATGCGGGACTCCTCCAATTCGGCATCGGGGCGATAGGCGCTTAGGGTGTAGGTGGTATCCGTGGTGGGACAGACTTCGCGGGCCGAGATGAACGGCACATTCTCCTCCCGACCATCGATGCTGAGAAAGGCGCTGTCCGCGTACGTGATGGTCCACTGCAACTGAGCGCATTCGCCCGGCGCGATGGTCTGTGGCGAGAGGAGGAAGTCAATGTTAATGGGGGGTCTGGCAGTTATCGGGACCGGAAGGCTTAAAGGTAATTGTTGACCGGCCCCGGCCGGATAACGCTCTTCTTGAGTCCTCGCCATCCAGCCTCAGCTTCCTCAGCGGCCACTCGCTCTTGGCGGTAAT
>DUEQ01000376.1 GCA_011192085.1 Caldilineae bacterium | reverse complement strand
GATGCGAAAATAATCCCGGCCAAACGCCCTCTTTTCCCATCTATTTCACTGGCCCCATGGAGCAGCCTGTATGGTGAAACGAAAAGCGCCCGACATTGCAGTCGGGCGACTCCCTTTGTATCTGCGGGTGTTGAATCAACTGCTGGAAGAAGGTCGCACCACCACGAACTCTCAGGAGATGGGCACTCGTTTGGGGTTGAGTCCCGCCCAGATCCGCAAGGACCTTTCTTATTTCGGCGGATTCGGCCGGTTTGGTGCGGGGTACGATGTGGCCTATCTGTGCGAGCAGTTGCGCCGCATTTTGAATCTGGAGCGCACCTGGCCCGTAGCGCTGGTGGGCGCGGGCCATCTCGGGCATGCCTTGGCGAATTACGGGCGTTTCAGCGAAGGGGGTTTCGAGATCGTGGCGGTGTTCGATGATGATCCATCGAAAATCGGGAGTCCCTTGGGGCGTCACCAGGTGCTCGACGCCGCACAATTGGAAAGGGTTATTCAGGAGCAAGGGATCGTTATCGCCATCCTGGCTGTGCCCCTTCAGGCCGCGCAAGCCGTGGCGGATCGGTTGGTCGCGGCCGGGATCAAAGCAATCCTCAATTACGCACCCGTTCGCCTGAAAGTCCCCAACGATGTCAAAGTCCAGGAGATCGATCCTGTAGCCCGGTTGCAGCACATGGCGTATTATCTGGAGGCTGATGACGCGGCGATGGATGATGGGGAAGCATGAACGCTATCCTCCATCCAGCCCGGGAGGCGATGGATGAGGCCATCGCCCCCCGGAGATGCGCTGTCTCCTACGCGTTGACTTCCTTCTTCAGGCGGAGGAGGAGGTAGAGGACGATGGCGATGACGACGATAATGATGAGGATGGCCGCGGCCGGCGTCCAGGGGATCTCCAAGGCCTTGGGGACCGAGGGCGGGGGTTCCTCCAGAGAGGTCTTCGGCAGCGGCTCTGCTCGGGGAGCCACCTTCACTTGCAAGGTTTTGGGCTGGCCCGCGTCGGGGGAGGCGAGGGAGGTCAGCAGGGCGACATTCTCCTCTCCGTAGCCCAACTCTGCGAAGTCGAGTCGCCCGGCGGGCGTGTGGCATTCCTGGCAGGTAATGGCCTCATCCGCGGGCAGGATGCCGTGGCTGAGCTGGAAGGGGATGTTGAAGGTCTTGGCCCGCCATGCGCCGCTGTAATCCATGCCCGCATCCTTTGCTCCCGCTACGATGGCCTTCTCCAGGTCGCCGGTTTTGAAGTACACGCCCAGCTTGAGCGGGATGGGTTGACCGCTGGCCGCATCCACCGGCGCAGTGGCCTGGAACAGTTTGAAGGGCTGGAGCCTGGCGTTGGGGTCATCGAAATCGCCTGGCCATTGGCCCGGCTTGAACCGACCGCCGTTGTACCATTTGTAGATGGGGTCCACGCTGTTGGGGGGGGCCACTTCGTCCACCGGCCCGTAGAGTTCTGTGATGGGGGAATAAACCGGCTCTGCGGTCCAGTCGCGCTTCATGAGGCCGCCCGTGGTGCGGATGTGGCACGTGCGGCAATCCAGCCGGGTGTGTTTTTTGTCGATGAGGGGATTCTCGTGGGGGACGTCGGTGTGGCAGGCCTCGCAGGTGAGCCGCTCTTCATAATCGCGGCTCCACAACGTGGGCGCGTAGCCGTAGACCTTGTGATCCTGGCCCTGATGGCAATCCACACAAACCATGCCGCTGTCCGCGTGCACATCGCCCGCGGCCTCGTCCGCGTGCTTATCCGCCACGGGAGCGAAATCCACGCCCCGCTTGAAGAGCTTGCCCCCGCCCGCGTTGATGTGACAGCGCAGGCAGGCTTCGGCGGTGGGACGGGCCGCGCTACGCGCGGCCTTCAGGCTCATGTCGCCCGGCAGCGTCCAAACGCCCTCCTCATCCTGTTCCGGATACCGCGCATTCATGTCATAGACTTCTGCGTGGCAGATGAGGCAGTCGATTTTGACCCTGGCTTCGGGGGCCTCCGCCTCGGGCGTGCCGGGCATGGGCCCGCCGCCCACATGGCATCGTCCGCACCCGCCCGCGATCTTCATCTCGGGGTTGAGCACGCCCAGCCAGTTGATGCGGGCGATGGAGCCGGGCAGGGGGCTGTAATGGTCCATCTTCTCCGCCCAGGTGTAGTGCACCGAATGCATCACTTCCTCGGCGTCGCCAAGATGGCAGACTTCGCAGGTCTCGGGGCCTGTGTATGCTTCAATGTGTTGATGTTCGGGGGGCGGGTCTGCGAACACGGTGGCGGGGAACAGAACCAGCGCCAGGAGGAAAATGGCAAGGCTCAAAACGTGAAGTATGAAACGCGCTACGTGAGGCGTGGCGTGCGCTCTGCCCACTCCTCTTCTCCGAACATCAGACTTTGGACCTTGGACCTCGGACATGGGACATTTCATCGCTGCGACACCTCCTTGGCGGGTTCATGACAGGTGGTGCATTCGCCCACAACATAGTCGGTGTGGTCCAGGGGAGCGGGATCGATGTAGCTGAAGGGCGCATGACAGTCGTTGCATCCCGCGCGGTCCTCGTCCACTGGATGAGAAGTGATGGGCATGGGTGCGGGCGCGGATCGCGTCACCTGTTTGGGGATCTGTCGGGCGATGTCGGGCGCGGGCGTGGCCGTGGGCAGGCCCGGCGGCTTCGCTGGTCGATAGGCTTCTTCCACAGGGGCTGGGGGTATGCTGGTGATGGCCGTCTGTTCGGTGAAGACGTAGTAGGTGGTGAGCAGCATGAACAGGGCCAGCAACCCGGCCAGGGGTATATAGAGCACAGCCCGACGCCATCGCTCCTGCGCCGGGGGCAGAGGCGGGGGCCAGACGCCCCTCTCGATTTTTTGCAACTCCAGCGCGTGTTCCTCTTCCATCGCCTCCAAGCTGATGCGGCCCGTGAAGATGCTCTTGTTGAAATGTTTGATGTGCACATGCCACGCGTGCCAGATAAGGATGGATAGCACAGCTAGAATGGCTTCGTAGCGGTGAGCCATTTTGGCTGCGGGCACGAATTCGCCCGGCAGGATGCGGGTGGTGAGCACCGGGTTCCACAGTATGTAGCCTGTGAAGCCCATGACCAGCGTTCCCCACACCACGGCCCAGTATTCGATCTTTTCGCCGAAGTTGTACCGGTCCATGGCGGGCGGCTCTTGCCGCAGCCCTAGGTTGTATTGCAACAGTCCGACAGCGTCCCTGACATCCTTCAGGCCGGGCAGCATGGAAAGGGGGCGCTTGAGTACGTAGATCTTGTATCCCACATAGAAGATGTGGAAGATGGAGAGCAGCACCAGCGCGATGGCTGCGATGTGGTGCACGGTGCGCGTGTTTTCAATGCCTCCCAGAAGCTGGATGATGTTCAGGCTGATGCGATGTTCGGAGAAGGCCTGCACCAGGCCGGTGATGGCCAACGTGGTGAAGGAGATGAGCAGGAGCAGGTGTTCCAGCCGCTCGATGGGGCCAAAGCGGATGATCTCGCGCATGCGTTCATGCATGATCCTCACCTCCTTCGGACTCGGCGGCGTCTTTCCCGGACTTGCCTTGCTTGCGAGCGAGTTTATGCTTGAAGGTGCGGAAGATGTCCGTGCTCACGAAGATGGCGAAGAAGCCCAGGGTGACCGGAATGACCAGGTAGTAGAACCACTGCACCGCGGTGACGATGGGATATCGATTCCAGTCGGGCCGATAGTGCCCCAGCCAGCTTGCGGTGAAGTTTTCGTTGGCGTCTGGGTGGCAGCGCTGGCAGGTCTTGGCCAGATTCGCGCTCATGACGCTGGAGTTGACATCGGTGGGAGGGAGGATGCGATGGGCGCCGTGACAGTCGCTGCACACAGCTTTGTTCGTATACGTTCCCGGCTCCGTGGCTTCAAATATCTGAACGGTTGTGCCGTGAAAGTCGGCCACATAGGTGTCGAATACATCGGTGGAGATGTTGTATTTGGCCATCAACGCCTCGTCCGCGTGGCATTCCGCACACAGTTCGGGCGATTTCAACCGGAATGCCGCGCTGCGCGGGTCCTGAATTTTGTGTGCGGGATGGCAGTTGCTGCACACGGGCACATCGGGATTGCCCTTCAGCGCCTCCTGTCCGTGCACCGACAGTTTGTACTGGTCGGCGATGGTGCGATGGCACTGAGCGCAGGCGTCCACCTGATCCATGCGGTCCACGTCATGCTTCTCGGGGTTCACCCAGAAGACATCATGGCTGCCATGGCAGTCCACACAGCTCGCAGCCTCGAAGTTGCCAGCGGCGATGAGCCGGGCGTGGATGCTCTCCTGGCGGTCGATGGCCTGGTCCCCGTGGCAGTTGCCGCACACCATGCTGAGTTTGAGTTGCCAGGTGCGGTAGTCGACGTCGGGGAAGGAGGGGTGGGGATAGCCGTCCACCAGGTCGTTGTGGCAATCCACGCAGCGCACCTCTTCCGACGCATGGCTTCCATGCGCGGAGCGGGACAGCGTGCCGGGATCGATGCTAAGGGGAAGCACTTCATTGGAGGGCAGGGTCATGCTCAGGCCCGGCTCTTCATGACACACCAAGCATTGCTCGTTGTCGGGGCGGTTGGGATCGGGGTCGCCCTGGGCGTGAACAGAGGGGGAAACCAGACCAATCGTCAGGAGAACCGCCAGACTCAGGAGCAATGATGGATGATTAATGATTAAAGGCATCCATCCCGTGGTT
>DUEQ01000375.1 GCA_011192085.1 Caldilineae bacterium | reverse complement strand
TAGTGAGTTTAGACAGCAGTAATTCCATTCTTTCTCCTATCTCCGATGCCATCTCATGAAAAACAAGCGCGTTTCAATCCCAATCCTAATCCTAATCCTGATCCCCCTCCTCATCGCCGCCTGCGGCGCGCCTCAACCGATCGAACCTACGCCCACGTCCGAACCCGCGCCCGAACCGACGGCCGTTGTCCTGGGCGTAGGCTACATCCCCAGCGTCCAGTTTGCCCCTCTCTACGTCGCCATCGAAAAGGGCTATTTCGCGGACGAGGGCCTCACCCTCTCTCTGGAATATGGTTTCGAGACCGACTACGTCAAGTTGTTGGCCCTAGGCAAGCGAGAATTCATCATCGCTAGCGGCGATGTGGTCATCCTCTCCCGCTCTCAGCAACTGCCTGTGACCTATGTGGCCGAGTGGTACACGAAGTATCCGGTGGTGGTCTTCTCGCCTGCCGAGCAGGGCGTGGCTACGCCCAAGGACCTGGTAGGTAAAACCGTGGGGATTCCCGGTCTGTTCGGAACGAGTTACGTGGGTTGGAAGGCGTTGGTCCACGCCGCCAATCTGCCCGAGGAGGAAATCACGCTGAAGAGCGTAGGCTTTAATCAGGCCGCGGCGCTGCAAGAGGGATTGGTGGACGCGGCCGTGGATTATGCAGCCAACGGCCCAGTGCAATTCCAGATGCAGGGCGTCCCCACCAATGTCATCGTGGTGGATGACTACATGCATCTCCCCAGCAATGGCCTGGTTACCAATGAGCAGACCCTGGTCAGCCATCCCGAGCGGGTGGAGGGGATGGTGCGGGCCCTGTTGCGAGGCATCGCGGACACGCTGGCCAATCCTGACGAGGCGTTTGAGATCAGCCTGAAGCATGTGCCCGAGGCCGCGCAGAATCCCGAGATGAACCGGCCGATTTTCGATGCCTCCCTGCCCTATTGGACGCCAACATCGCCCGATGCGTTGGGCCGCACCGACCCGGCAATCTGGCCTGCGACAGCGGCATTCATGCTCCAGGCGGGGCTCATGGATAAGTCCGTGTCCACCGAGGGCATCTGGACCAACGCGTTCGTGGACAAAGCGGGCGTGACTCTCCCCTGACGGTTCACATGCTCCTCACCCTCGATCATGTCTCCAAGGCCTTCGGCGACCCCGCCGACCCGCTTCACGCATTGCAGGACATCTCCTTCCAGGTGCGGCGGGGGGCGTTTGTGTGTCTGGTCGGGCCCAGCGGCAGCGGCAAATCGACGCTGCTCAAGCTCATCGCGGGTTTGCTGCGCCCCACCTCGGGGCAAATCCGGTTGGATGAGCAACCCATTCGGGGGCCCAGCCCGCGCGTGGGCATCGTTTTCCAGACCAGCAACCTCATGCCCTGGCGCACGGTGCTGGATAACGTGGCCCTGCCCCTGGAGTTGCGGGGCGTCCCCAGGGCCGCGCGTTATGACGCCGCACGGAAGCAGATTGCGCTGGTGGCCTTGGACGGTTTCGAGAGACACTACCCGCATCAGCTTTCGGGCGGGATGCGACAGCGGGCCGCCATCGCCCGCACCCTGGTGCAAAACCCCGAGCTCATGCTCCTGGACGAGCCCTTCGGTGCGTTAGACGCGCTGACGCGGGAGTATCTCAACCAGGAGCTGTTGCGCATCCATCGAGCGGAGGAAGTGACCATCCTCATGGTGACCCACGCCATCCACGAGGCGGTGTGGCTGGCCGACCGGGTGCTGGTGCTCTCCCAGCGTCCGGGCGTGCTCAAGGCTGACATTCCCATCCCGCTGCCTCGCCCCCGCACCGAGGCCATGTTCATCGATTCCGCCTATCTGACCCTGGTCAAACAGGTGCGAAGCTACATCGACCGCCCGAGCGTCGCCAGCATATCCGCAACCTGACAGGTTCCCCACCGGAATGCAACATGTGGCGCGATGACGCCGCTATGGTATCGTAGCTGCTAGCAAGCCGAAACGATGGGAACCTGTCAGGTTTAGGGATGCTACTTCCACTTGATGGTGCAGCCCACGGGCGGAGTTTCGGTTACGGGCGGCTCCTCGCCCGCCAGCAGCGCAGCGATGGCGTCCCGCAGGTAGTGATGCTGCACCCCGTCCGAGTCCTCGAAGTTGTCGTCCACCGCGCCATGGTACCGCAACACGCGTTCCTGGTCGAAGACAAAGACCTCGGGCGTGCGCGTGGCGCCATAAGCCCGGGCCACCTCCTGGGGCTCGTCCCACAGGTAGGGGAAATTGTAACCCTTGGCCTTGGCCCGCTTCTTCATCTCTTCGAAGCTGTCGGCGGGGTATTTCACCGGATCGTTGGCGTTGATGACCGCAAATTTCACGCCCTGGGGTTTGAATTGGGCCTGAAGGTCGATGATGCGGTCCTCCCAGGCCTGAGCGTAGGGACAGTGATTGCAACTGAAGATGATTACAAGCACGGGCCGGTCGTTCCAATCGGACAGGCTGTGCATGTGGCCGTCGGTGCAGGGCAGGGTGAAGTCGATGGCCTGTTCGCCGATGCGTAGGGTCATTGGTCGCCTCCGTGAGTGTGGTGAGTGTGGCATGAGGAAACATGATGATGCATGATGACACAGGGTGCTCTGTGTTCTTTAAGAATCCCCTTCCTCTCGATGAAGCCTGGAGCGTAAAGCCCGGCGGATCATCTCGGGCGAGGGCAGGGGTGAGATGCGTCCATCCTCCCAGCGATAGACCCGGCAGGCCAGGGCGGCGGGCGTTCCGGGCGGGGGCGGATCGATATCCTCGCCGTCGATGAGGATGGTGGGGGAGCCGACGAAGTTCCAGGCCTGGACCTGCGTTTCCGTCTCCATCTTGTGGATGGCGATGGCCGCCTCGACGCCCTCCTCAGCCATCACCTGGCGCAGCCGGGCCAGAGCCTGGTCGTGGGAAGGGCAATCTTCAAAGTAAAGGAAGTCGATTTTCATGGACTCACTCTACCACAATATGATCTGAGCGTCTATCAGCTCCCTTACACAATGCCCCCTCAATATTGAGCGAAATCGCCTTTGATCTGAGCCTGACGCAAGGCCCAGGCCAGCGCGGCCGCGCCCAGGGGGATCAACGCCAGGGAGAAGCCCGCCAGGACCAGGATGGGTTGGGTGAGCTGGGCGAAGGAAGCGCCGTTGAGCAACGCCTCGCGCAGGCCCTTCAGCGCATAGGTATGGGGCAGCAGCAGGGAGAGTTTCTGCACTGGTTGGGGGAGGATCTGGGGCGGGAAATAGACTCCCGACAGCAGCGCGGCCGCAGCCTCTACCACCCAGGATACCGCGTTGCCCCGCTTGAACGCGAGGATGAGGGCCGCGCCCATGATGCCCAGCCCGCTGATAGCGACGCTGGCCAGCAAGGCGATGACCAGCGCTCCCGGTGCGTTGGCTCCCGCCAGCGGCGCGCCCAGAACCAGTCCCAGCAGCAGGTAGAGCGCGGTCTCTCCGAACGCGTACAGGTAGGGCCAAAGGTTGGAGCCGAAGATGAGCAAGGGCAGGGGGACGGGCAAGAGGGCCTGGGCTTCCAGGACGCCTATCTGCTGGGCTTCGGTGAGCTTGCCCGCGTAGCCGCTCAGACTGATGCTGAACAGGCGTATGAAGGCCAGGCCGATGAGCGCATACGCGAAATAGCCCCCCTGGTAGTTCTCCAGGCCAGGCTGAGGGCCGGCGACCAGCTTGCTGATGAAGTAGAACACCGCCACCTGGAACAGGGTGCTGAGGAAACGCAGCACAAAAGCTAGACGATAGGTCAGTGCGATACGCACATCCCGCCGAAAGGTCTCCCATAGGATGGCGGGCCAATCCCTAACGCCCATATACCGTCTCTCTGCCTGTGAAGTGCGCGTAGAGTTGGACCAGGGCCGCGGTGCGGGTTTCGGGCTGGGGCAGCCCTGCCTGGGCGATGAGGACGTCGGGCGGGCCGTCGGCCAATAAACGCCCCTGATGCAGGATCAACACCCGGCGGGTGAAGGGAGCCGCCGCGCCCAATCGATGGGTGGAGAGTAGCGCGCTGGCCTGGGGCTGGTCGGCCAGATAATCCTCCAACAGACGCATGAAATCCCCAGCTGCGCTCGGATCCAGGCTGCGGGTTGGCTCGTCCAATAGGAGAATGTCGGGGCGGTGGAACAGGGCCCGGGCCAGGGCCAATCGCCCCCGCTGTCCGCTGGAAAGCCCGCCTACGCGGCGATGGATGAATTCAGCCATGCCCAGGGCCGCTACCAACTCATCCAACCGCCGTTGAAAGGCCCGGCCGCGGATGCCATGCCCCGCGGCGAAAAAGCGCAGGTTCTCCCGGCCATCCAGCCGCCAAAAGAAGCTGCGGTCGGGGTCGGTGATGACGCCGATGCGGGCCCGCACGGCCCGATCCTCCCACAAAGGCGCTCCCGCTACCCAGGCCTCGCCATCATCGGGCCGGAGCAACGTGGCCAGGATCTTGAACAGGGTGGTTTTGCCCGCGCCGTTGGGACCCAACACCACCGTCAGCTCCCCGGCATCCACCTGAAAATGGATGGGGTGCAAGGCCTGTACAGGCGGTCTGCCAGGGTAGGTCTTGGCTAGGCCTTGGACGCGAATGGCGGGGCGAGGGGTCATGCCTCATCCACCAGCAGGACGCATTCGTGGGTGCGGCCATCCACCTTCATGGTCATGGGGCGTTCCAGCCGGGCCAGGGCCACATACTCGGTCTCCTCCACCACGGGCAGGGAGCGCAGCCAGGCCCAGTCGATTCGTTCATCCTCCCGGCCGGAGATGTTGACATAGCCGATGCCCTGGGTGGTGATGTTGTGGAAGAAGTGCGAGCCCTGGGAGGGCTCCACCCGAAAGCTGTCGTACACTGCTTCGACGATGGCGCCCACGCCCGAGATGTCGGCCCAGCGCACGGGAATGCCCAACCAACGGTCGGAGGTGCCCCATCGCCCCGGGCCGATGAGCAGATAAGACCGACCCTCCTTGACGAGATGGGCGTTTATGCGCCCGATCTCCTTAGCAATCTGCATGGTTTTGCTGATATCAAAGCTCTCTGGCTTCACGAAAATGATGTCTCGCATCTCTCGGTTTGTGAAATTGCCCAACGCGTGGGTGGAATAGCATTTGGTTCGGAGCCGCTCCTCTTGGGTGATGTCAACAGGTCCCAGTTCGGCGCGGGCGGTCATGGGACGTAATTGCAAAAACGCGAACTCCGGCGCCTCCTTTTTCGTCAGGTTCAGATTCACCGAGAATTCCATCTCCACTTCCGTGCCCATGCCCTCCTTGCCCAGCGCCAGCGCGTCCACCAGGATATCGGGCAGGGGGAACTGGCGGTATTTGAGCACGTTGGCGAAGGTGAGCACCCGGTAGCCGGGGATCATGACCGTGTCGCGGATGCGGTGTTCTGCGGGCACGTAGGTGCTGGAGAGATACTGGACGGGGGGATCCTCGATAGCGTCGCTCACCTCCCGCCGCACCAGATTCTCCGTCTCGGTGATGTCGAGGACGTGATAATCCTCCCCCATTTTCAAGGCGTAGAAGTGGGTTTGCGCGTTCTTGAGGATATCATCCACCGAGGAGCGCTGGGGGAGGATGTGGGGAGAGCGGGGAGAGAATCGCAGGGTGCGTTCGCCCTCGACCACGGCCCGGCCCAGGCCTAGGGCGATGGTGGCGATGCCATCCTCGGGTTTCATACGGGCGAAGGGATAGTAGTTGTAGGATTGGGCCACGCCGGAGATGGCGGGGTAGAAATAATCGCCGTAATGCTCTCCCACCAGCCGTTGCACGATGACCGCCATTTTCTCCTCCTCGATGCGGCGACCGATGCGGTGGGAGAAGGCCTTGGGCCCGCGGAAGTAGGTGGATGCGTAGACGAGCTTGATGGCGTGGACCAGGTGTTCCAGGCGGCGCTCCAGGCTGGGATGTTCGTTTGGGAGCATGTAGGTGCGATAAAGGCCCGCGTAGGCCTGGAATTGGGCGTCTTCCAGCAGGCTGGAGGAGCGCACGGCCAGAGGATAGCGCACCTGGGAGAGGAAGGCGCGCAGGTCGTTCTCCGCCCATTTGGGGAAGATGCCCCACATGAAGCGGGCTGAGATCTCCTGGTCGGGGAGGTCTTCCTCGGCGAGGTAGGCGAGCCGATTGGTTTCGATGAACTCGTCGAACACCTCGGTGGTGATAACCAGGGTTTGGGGCACATCCAGGAGGATGTCCTTGTATTTGTGCCGGAATGTACGGCGTTCATTCATCAGCGAGAGCCAAAAGGCCAGTCCCCGGGCTTTGCCGCCCAGGGAGCCCTGCCCGATCTTGAAGAAATCGGTCACCAGGTCGAAGTCATCTGCAGCGAAATCGACCACGACGCCACGCTGGCGGGCGCGACGGCGGGCATGGATGAGGCGGACCAGGAAATCGCGCATGGCTTCGATGCTCTCGAAATCCTCCACGCGCAGGTTGCGCAGTTTGGCGCCTAGCACGGTTTCGGTGCGGGTGAAGAGCCAGCGGGAGAAGTCGTTGCGTTCGGCGTGGAAGCGCAGGGATTCGGGAGGCACGCTTTGTAATGCTTTCTCTAGGCTGCGTAGGTCCGACGCCCGAGCCACTTCCTGGCCATGGGGAAGTCGGAAGATGAAATCGCCAAAGGCGAGGCCGTGGATGAAGAACGAATGCAGATCTTCTCGTACTCGAGGGGAGGTTTTGTTGAGGAAGGCGGCATGGAGTTCGCGGGCGAACCGTTCGTTTTCCGGATTCACACTGGTCAGCATGAGGGCGATGTCGAAGCGGTCCTTCCGTATCATGCGTAACAGCTTCACCCCGGCTTGGGGATCCAACATGCCATGGCGGGGAAACTCCACATCGGAGATGACGCCCAGGATGTTGGGCTCGAACTGACGGTAGATAGCCACGGCCTCCTCGTAGGTCTCTGCTACGAGGATCTTGGGCCGGGCGCGCATGACCAGCAGGCGATGCTCCTCGTTCAGTTTGCCCTCCAGCACCTTGCGGGTCTGGCTCACCACCTCTTTGTAGAGGAAGGGGAGGATGGTGGAGAGATGGAGCGGGGAGTTTTCCACGAAGAGGATGACGCGCACGCCCGCGAGCTTCGTATCCTGGAGCGCGTTGCGCCGGTCCTCTTCACTTTTGACAATGGCTACCAACAGTTCGGTATTTCCGGTCCACACGTAAGCGCGATCGATGATTT
>DUEQ01000374.1 GCA_011192085.1 Caldilineae bacterium | reverse complement strand
CTGGAGGCGCACATTTTGCCCATCGATCCCATCGTTCAAGGACGTCTCACCCAAACGCTGATCGCGGCTGTGGATGGCATTTTCGATATCCAGGGCATCCGTTTCGACGCGGTCTTCAAACCCTTTGATCACGCCATTCGCCTCAATGGGCGGTTTCTCGCCGACACGGAGACCGCGTTCGACGCCATCTCGCAGCGGCTGGAGCGCGAGGGCTGGCAGGTCTTCTTCCGAGAGGAGGCGGGAGAGCAAGTCATCTATGCCGCCATGGGGACATGGCCTGAGACCCAGCCCAACTGGCTGCTTTTCGGTGCGTTACTTCTCGCCACCTTGGCCTCGGTCTTCTCGGTGCACGCCATCACCCCAAATGGCCTGGACTGGAAAAGTGGATTGAGCTTTGCCCTCCCCCTCATCCTCATCCTTCTGTTCCACGAATTCGGGCATTTTCTCGTCTCCCGACGCAATCGCATGGCCACCAGCCCACCCTACTTCATCCCCATGCCCTTCTCGATTTTCGGCACCTTGGGCGCGGTCATTGTTATGCGCAAGCCGCCCAAGAACCGCAAGCAGCTCTTTCAGATGGCGGTGGCCGGGCCGTTGGGCGGGCTCATCCTGGCTATCCCTTTCCTCTTCTACGGCCTTTCCCTCTCCGAAGTAACGCCCCTATCCCCACCCCCTTACGTTCTGGAGGGCAATTCCATCTTCTATCTGGCTGCGAAATGGCTGGTCTTCGGCCAGATCCTGCCCTCCAACGGCATGGATGTGCAGATCCACAACATCGCGTTTGCGGCGTGGGTGGGCCTGTTCATTACCGGCCTCAACCTCATCCCGGCCGGACAACTGGACGGCGGACACGTCATCTACACCTTGCTAGGGCCCAAGGCCAAATATCTGAGCTATGCCGCGGTCGCGGGCTTCCTCCTGCTCTCCATCAAATATCCTGGCTGGCTAATCTGGACAGCGCTGCTCTTTTTCCTGGGTCGGGTCTACGCTGTGCCGCGAGACGATCTGACGCCCCTGCCCGGCAAGTACAAGGCTCTGGGCTATGTCATGCTCGTGTTGCTGCTCCTGCTGTTCACCCCCATCCCCATCACCCTCGTGCAATGAGGAGGTCTGTCATGGCCAAGATCGCTATTCTCTCCGACTCCCACGACAATGTCTGGCATCTGACTGCTGCGCTGGAGCAGGTGAGCGAAATAGGCGCGGACGCGCTGCTCCATTGCGGCGATATGAACGCGCCCTTCATCGTCGGCATGTTGGCCCGCAACTTCGACGGCCCCATCCACCTCATCTTCGGCAATAACGAGGGCGACGGTCGGCTCATCCAGACGCAGGTCTCCAAATACGAGCATGTCACCCATCACGGGCCCTACGCGGAGCTGGCGCTGTTCGGGCGCAAGATCGCCATGATTCACTTCCCCGAGCCCGCCCGCCGTATCGCCCAATCGGGGCAGTTCGACCTGGTGTGCTACGGCCATGACCACACCCAACATCGCGAGAGCATCGGCTCCACCCTGCTGGTGAATCCGGGGGAGATCATGGGCTTCAAACACGCGCCCACCTGGGGATTGTACGACGCGGAGACGGGCGAGTTCCTCTGGGTCGACATCCCGACATCGCTGGACCCCATGCCCTGACCTGCCTCAGGCGAACAACACACACGAGTAGAAAACCACTCCATCAAAGTGCACAGCGTGCCAACCATTGACTGATATGAAGGCTGAACCACCATCTCCCCCTAACATCGTCATCACCGGCTTCATGGGCGTGGGCAAAAGCGCAGTGGCCCGCGCGATCGCGGCCCGGCTCAACCGCGCGTTCATCGACATGGATGAAACCATCGAGCGGCAGACAGGCATGCGCATCACCGATATCTTCGCCCAACATGGCGAAGAGATGTTTCGGACGCTGGAGAAAGAGCTCCTGCGGGAGCTGAGCTTCCAGCGGGACCTGGTCATCGCCACGGGCGGGGGCGCGCTGGTTCCGGCGGAGAATCGCGTCATGGCGACGCGCACGAGCCTGGTCATCTGCTTGAACGCGGGCGTGGACGCCATCCTCGACCGGCTGGCGCAGGATGAAAGCCGTCCCCTGCTGGCTGGAAACAACCGCCGAGATAAGATCAAAACGCTGATGGCGCAGCGAGCCGCGGCCTACGCGGAGATACCCTACCAGATCGACACCACGGGCCGCACCGTGGAGGAGGTCGCAGATGAGATCATCGCCCTGGTCGCGAGCGGCGCGTGGGGCTATCTGCGCTTGCCTGTGCATCTCCCCGACGGCGGGGGGTACGACATCGCCCTGGGCGCGGGCCTGCTGGCCCAAGCGCCCCGGCTCATGGCCGAGCGGGGCGTCTCGGGCGATGTGGTCGTGGTCAGCGATGCCAACGTGGCCCCCCATTGGAGCTATCCCCTGCTGGATGCCTTCGCCCAGGCAGGTGTCAGGGCCAAGCTAGTCACCCTGCCCGCAGGCGAGGCCTACAAGAACCTGGACACCGTCCGCGGCCTATACGACCGCTTCCTGGAGGCGGAGCTGGACCGGACGGGCGCGGTCATCGCACTGGGAGGCGGGGTCATCGGCGACATGGCCGGATTCGCCGCGGCCACCTATCTGCGCGGGGTGCGCTTCGTGCAAATCCCCACGACCCTGCTGGCCATGGTGGATGCATCGGTAGGGGGAAAGACGGGCGTGGACCTGCCCCAGGGTAAGAATCTGGTGGGCGCGTTCAAGCAGCCCGAGCTGGTGATCATCGACCCCGACGTCCTCGCCACCCTGCCGCCCGAGGCGTTCCGCAACGGCCTGGCCGAGGTGATCAAGCATGGCATCCTCGCGGACCCCGACCTGTTCGAGCAACTGGCAAGCTCAGGTCCATCCTCTCTCGAATCCCTCATCGCCCGCGCTCTGCGGGTGAAAATCGGCGTCGTGCAGCGCGACCCCTTCGAGCAGGGCGAACGCGCCCATCTCAACCTGGGGCACACCTTCGCCCACGCCATCGAGCGGGTCAGCGACTACGCCATCCCCCACGGGCAGGCCGTGGCCCTGGGGCTCATCGCCGCGGCGCGGCTGGCCGCCAACCGCGGGCTCTGCCCGACCGACCTGCCCGAGCGCGTCGAGGCCGTAGTGGCACGCCTGGGCCTGCCCACGACGCTTTCGGGCTATGATCCCGCGGCCATCGTCGCGGCCATGAGCACCGATAAGAAGCGCAAGGGTGGCAAGGTGAGGTTCGTGCTGCCGCGGGCCATCGGCGACGTGGGGATATATGACGATGTGCGGGAAGAGGAGGTCCTCGCCGCGGTGGAAACATTGCTTTGAAAAAAGCCTGAGGCTGGGCAATGGCTCCGATTATTTCAACACGTGGCGGGCGATGACCAAACGGTTGATCTCGCTGGTTCCCTCGCCGATGAGCATGAGTCGGTTGTCGCGATAGATGCGCTCCACCGGAAATTCTGCGGAGTAGCCGTAACCGCCGAGGATTTGAATCGCCTCGAACGCGACCTTGTCCGCCATCTCCGTGGCAAAGAGTTTGGCCTGAGCTGCGACCTGGCTATACGGCAGGCCTTGATCCTTCAGCCACGCCGCCCGATAAATCGACCATCGGGCCACATCGATCATGGTGGCCATGTCCGCCAGCTTGAATTGGATGGCCTGGAGATTGGCGATGGGTCCGCCGAAGGCTTCCCTTTCCTTGGCATACCTCACCGCCTCCTCGAACGCGGCCTGAGCTAGACCCACGCTCAGTGCGCCGATGCCGATGCGCCCGCCATCCAAAATGGCCAAAGCTTGATGCAGCCCTCGCCCCTTCTCCCCCACCAGGTACTCCAACGGGACCCGGACATCTTCCAGGGTCACGGCGTGGGTTTTGCATCCATGCAGCCCCATCTTCCGTTCGGCCGGATGGATGATGAGGCCGGGCGTGTCGGTGGGGACTGCAATCATGCTCAGGGAGCGGGAGCCTCCCGCGGGGTCGGTGCGCACGAGAAAAGTGATGACGCCCGCCACCGACGCGTTGGTCGTCCACATCTTGCTGCCATTGATCACCCACTCATGGCCCACCTTCTCCGCTTTGGTGCGCACCCCGCCCTTCAGGTCGGAGCCTGCGCCCGGCTCGGTGAGAGCCAGCGCGCCCAGGATCTCGCCCGTCGCTAGCCGGGTGAGGAACCTCTCTTTGAGCATGTCACTGCCGAAGAGAAGGAAGGGCGGACTGGCCAGACTGAGGTGGGCCTCCACGGTAAGCGCGGTGGAGCCGCAGCCCCGGCCCAGCTCCTCGTAGAGGATGGCTGTGGCGAGCGTATCAGACCCCGCGCCTCCCCACTTCTCAGGGACGTTCAGCCCCAGCAAGCCCAACGGCCCCATCTTCTCGATGGTCTCTTTGGGGAACTTATGCTCCCGGTCCACCTCCGCGGCTCGGGGCTTGACCTCCTTCTCCACGAAATCGCGGATCATTTCCTGCAACATGCGGTGTTCATCGTCAAGTCGAAAATCCATAGATTTGCTCCTGGAGTGGG
>DUEQ01000373.1 GCA_011192085.1 Caldilineae bacterium | reverse complement strand
TTTTCCCGAGTATCGTCCCCGAAGGCTTAGGCGCACGGAAGCCCTAAGGGCCATGGTAAGAGAGACCGAGCTCTCCGTAAAGCACCTGATTTATCCACTCTTCGTGTGTCCGGGGAAAAAGGTGCGGCAGGAGGTCTCTTCCATGCCGGGGGTATTTCGTCTCTCCATGGACGAGGCCGTACGCGAGGCCCGGGAGGTCTATGAGCTGGGCATTCCGGCGGTTATCCTTTTCGGGATCCCCGAGAAAAAGGACGAGGTGGGCTCCGAGGCTTATGCCAAGAAGGGGATCGTTCAACGAGCGATCTCAGCCCTCAAAAAAGAAGTGCCCGAGCTCATCGTGGTCACGGATGTCTGTCTCTGTGAATACACCACTCACGGCCACTGCGGGATCATTAAAGACGGGGAGGTGGACAACGACCTTACGCTCGAACAACTTGCCCGCACCGCGGTCTCGCATGCCCGGGCCGGGGCCGACATCGTGGCTCCTTCGGACATGATGGACGGTCGGGTGGCCCGCATCCGTGAGGCCCTGGACGAAGCTGGCTTTCCAAATGTGGCCATCCTCTCCTACGCGGTGAAGTACTGTTCGAGTTTTTACGGTCCCTTTCGAGAGGCTGCGGACTCGGCCCCGCGGTTCGGAGACCGCAGGAGTTACCAGATGGACCCGGCAAACGCTCGAGAAGCCCTGCGGGAAGCTTCCCTCGACATCGAAGAAGGCGCGGACATCCTCATGGTGAAACCGGCCATGCCCTATCTCGACATTATTCGGGTCCTGAGGGAGGAATTCAACCATCCCCTTGCGGCCTATCAGGTAAGCGGCGAGTACGCCATGATCAAGGCCGCGGCTCGCCTGGGATGGCTTGACGAGGAAAGAGTAATGCTTGAAAGTCTCCTTTCCATCCGCCGGGCCGGGGCGGACCTCATCATCACCTACTTCGCCAAGGAGGTGGCCCGCAAACTCGGAAAGTGAACATGTTTGATTATATCGCGGATACGCTGAAGATAATAGGTACGGCTTTCATGCTGGTATTTTTCATCGGCTACTT
>DUEQ01000372.1 GCA_011192085.1 Caldilineae bacterium | reverse complement strand
CGTCAATTGGGGGACGGCGTATGGGGGAAAAGGTTCCTGCTATGATATACTTTCGATATGCGCGTCGTCATTCAACGCGTCAGCGAAGCGTCCGTCACCGTCGAAAATGAGGCTGTTGCAGCCATCGGCATCGGTTATCTGGTGCTGGTGGGCGTCACCCATGACGATACCCCCGCCCAGGCCGAGTGGCTGGCCCGCAAGGTCGCGGGCATCCGTCTCTTTGAAGATGATCAGGGGCTGACCAATCTCGCCCTGGCCGACGTGGGGGGCGAGGTGCTGGCCGTCTCTCAGTTTACCCTGTATGCGGATGCTCGCAAAGGCCGCCGTCCCTCCTTTGTGCATGCCGCTCGGCCCGAGATGGCTGAGCCTCTGTTCAATCGCTTCGTCGCAGCCCTGCGCCGCGAGGGCGTGCGGGTGCAGACGGGCGTGTTTGGCGCGCACATGCGCGTGGCTCTGGTCAATGACGGTCCCGTCACCATCCTGCTGGAACGGTAGCCATTGAATCTCTACCGAATCTCTCTCCTGAATCGCTATCGAATGCCATCATGAGCTGGTTCAAAAAACGCTTTGGTTCCCATCGCCCTGAAAAAACGCCCGCGAGCGATTCGCCTCCCGAGCTCGCGGCCAAATTGCTGGAAGCGGAGAAATTCGCCGACCAACTGGATGCGTATCTGCTCAGCGACAGGTTGTTCTGGCAGATCTCGGTGGAGACGCCCCTGGGCACGCGGCAGCCCAAGATGACGCTGGGCTCGCTGTATGAACGCATCCAGGAGCTGAACGCCCACGCGAACGAGCTTGGCGCCAACGATCGTCAGCGGCTGGCGACCATCGAACGGGCCTGGGAGGAGGCTCAACGCCGGTTCCCGGCCCAATGGCAGGAGAAGCTGCGTCGCGAGTTCAAGAGCTATATGCACAACTGGACCTATTTCCTGGAACAGCGGGCGTCGAACCCCGAACGCTGGGCTCAGGACTACAAGTTCGAGGTGCGAAACCGGGAGCGGGCCCGGCTGATCTTGCAGATCCTCGGGCCCGAAGCCGCGGCCGATCTGGCCCGAGAGTATGAAACCGTGGAAGAGACCCTGGACCGCCCTCCAGAGGATGCCTGAACGCGTATCGACCTTCTCACATTGCTTTAGGAGACATGCCATGCCTGAAGTCTATCCCATCCATATGGTTGTCGCCCATTTCGAGGATGATGAAGCGGCGCAAAAGGCCCTGAAGGCTCTGAACGCAGCGCACAAGAAGGAGGATCTCCCCCTGGATGGCGCTGCGCTGATCTATCGCGACAGCGAGGGAAAGGTCCATCTCAAGGAGATCGGGGACGCGCACGCCAGGGAAGGGGCCATGGCCGGCGCGCTCATCGGCGGCGCGCTGGGCCTGCTCTTCGGCCCCCTGGGCCTCATCGGCGGCGGGGCCATTGGCGCGTATTACGGCAGCATCGCGGCTGAGACGGTGGAGGGCGGCGTGCCCGACGCGGCCCTGGTCGAGATCGCCAGCCTCCTCCCCAACGATTCCTCCGCCGTGGTGGCGCTGACGACGGACGAGGCGGCTCGCGAGGTGGAAGCGCTATTGCGCTCGCTGGACGGCCAGGTCATTACGGATGGCGGGCAGGCCGCGCAAGTGGTCGTGCCTGAGGACGAAGCGAAAGGGCCTGGTGAGTAAAGGCCCTGGTCGCGGGCATCCTAACGGCCATAGGGAAACACGCCCGACGCGTCCAGCTTCGCCAGCATCTCGACAATGCTGAGGCCAAGGAGGGGATGCCGCCAGTCGGGCGCGATGTCGGCCAGGGGGACGAGCACGAAGGCCCGTTCAGGCAAACGGGCGTGGGGAATGGTCAGGCGCGGGGAGCGGAAGACTAGATCGTCGTAAGCCAGGATGTCGATGTCGATGATGCGCGGGCCGTAGCGCACCCCGCCGAAAATGCGCCCCATCGCCCGCTCGATGTCCTTGACCCGATCCAGCAGCGCCTCCGGCTCCAGATCGGTGACGCCGCTAAGGATCTGGTTGAGAAACCGCGGCTGATCCAACACGCCCCAGGGCTCAGTCTCGTAGATGGGGGAGACAGCCTGGATGCGGAGCACGTTTTGCTCCAAGAGATCGCGGGCGCGGGCCAGGTTGGCGACGCGGTCGCCGAGATTGGTTCCCAGGGCGAGGAGGATGGCAGGCATGGCGGAGGAGATGTACAATAAGTGCGAACGGAGGCAAGCTTGATGAAGGTTCTCGTCACCGGAGCCGGCGGCAAAACCGGCAAACATGTCATCGATGCGCTGCTCGCCCGCGGCGCTCAGGTGCGGGCCTGGGTGCGTACGCCTCGCCATGCGACGGGGCTGCCATCCGGCGTCGAAACCTATTCGGGCGACCTGCTGGAGGCCGCGCGCTGGCCTGAAGCTCTGGCGGGCGTGGACGCAGTTTACCACATCGCGCCCAACATGTTCCCACGCGAATTCGAGTTGGGAAAGCTGGCCATCGATGGGGCCAGGCGAGCTGGAGTCGAGCGTTTCATCTTCCACTCGGTGCTCCATCCCCAAACGGAGGCCATGCCCCACCATTGGTGGAAGCTGCGGGTGGAGGAAGACCTGTTCACCAGCGGCCTGACATTCACCATCCTCCAGCCCACGGCCTATATGCAGAATCTGCTGGCCCAATGGCCCGCGATCCGCGACGAGGGCGTGTTGCGGCAGCCTTACGCGCCGGAGGCCCGCATCAGCCTGGTGGACTTGCGCGACGTGGCCGAGGTCGCGGCCATCGCGTTGCTGGAGCCGGGACATGAGTCCGCGACCTACGAGCTGGCGGGCACGCCGCCCCTTTCCCAGCACGAAACGGCTGCGATCCTGGCCCGAGCGCTGGATCGACCGGTGCAGGCTGAGGCCATCTCGCGAGAGACGTGGGCGCAACGGGCGACCGGGCTCAGCGACTACGCCCGGACGACGCTACTGAAGATGTTCGAGTATTACGAGCATCATGGACTGGCGGGCAATCCTAATGTGCTGCGCTGGCTGCTCGGGCGAGAACCGCGCTCTCTGGCTGCATGGGCAAGAAGTTTGCTTGGGAAATAGCACGCGGATGATGCAGATG
>DUEQ01000371.1 GCA_011192085.1 Caldilineae bacterium | reverse complement strand
CGATCCTTTGTCTGAGGAGAATTGGGAAGATTCACAAGCATTGAATGAGGAAGCCTTCTTCTCAGAAGATGATATGATGGACGCCTGGGATGAAGACGTCGAGCTGGGAGACCCTTTGGATGCGGCGTATAGCGATCCCGCGGAGGGGCTGGATGAGTCCATCTACGAGCCGCCCGCGCCTCCTATTGCCGACGCGGACTTCGAGGACCTGGATTCTGATAACGAGGATGACAACTGGTTCGTGCGAAACTGGCGTGTTGTAGTTCTGATCCTGCTGGCGGTGATCGTCCTGGGCCTGGCGATCAGAGCCCTGACAGGCAGGAAGGAAAAAGCGACGCCCACGCCTTTGCCCATGGCCACGCTGGCCCCCTTGCCCACCTTCACCTCGACTCCAAACAGCCTGGTTGCCACCATGCAGCCCAGCGGGGCCATGCCGCCCGCTACCAGCCCTCTGGGCACGCCCCTGCCCGCTGAAGCCGCCCCGCCTCCCACAGCCACGGCGGCCCCATCCGCCTCCAGCGACGCCATCGCCATCGGGCAGATGGTGATGGTTACGGGCACGGGCGAGGACAGGCTCTCTTTGCGGAAGGAGCCCACCACGAAAGCCGAGCGGGTGCGTATCGTCAAGGATGGCGTCAAACTCACCATCATCGACGGGCCTGTGCAGGCCGACGGTTTCACTTGGTGGAAGGTCCGCACGCCCAAAGGCTACGAAGGCTGGGCGGTGGAAGCGTATCTGGAGCCGCAATAACGACCCAACGACCGCGCGACCACGCGATCGCGCGACCAGATGACCGCGCGACTGCGCGACCAAGCGACATCCTCATGGCGCCACCCGATGTTGTCCAACGCATCGAGCAGCTTCGACATCTGATCAACTACCACAACTACCGATACTACGTCCTTGCCCAGCCGGAGATATCGGATGAGGAGTATGACCTGCTGTTTCGGGAATTGCAGCAACTGGAACAGCAATATCCCGAGCTGATCACGCCCGACTCGCCCACCCAGCGCGTGGGCGCGCCTCCGGCCGAGGGATTCGCCAAGGCGCGACACCCCGAGCCCATGTTGTCGCTGGACAATGTGACCAGCTCGGAGGAGCTGTGGGCCTGGCGGGAGCGATTCATGAAGCTCCTGCCCCAGGGGACGCAGGTGAGCTATGTGGTGGAGCCCAAGATCGACGGCCTCACCGTGGTGCTGCACTACGAAAACGGCCTCTTCACCCTGGGCGCGACCCGGGGGGATGGCTTCGTGGGCGAAGACATCACCAACAATCTGCGCACCATCCGCAGCCTGCCCCTGCGCATCCCTCTCGATCCCGACGGCCCGCCCCCGCCCGCGCGCTTGGTCGTGCGCGGCGAAGCCTACATCAGCAATGCCGATTTCGAACGCTTTCGGGCAGAGCAGGAGAAGCTGGGACACAAATTCACCAGTCCCCGCAACACGGCCGCGGGCGCGCTGCGCAACCTGGACCCCAAAGTGGCGGCCTCCCGCCCGCTGGACCTCTTCCTCTACCACATCGTGGTCATCGAAGGCGCAGAGTCGCCGCCCGCCACTCAGTGGGAGGCGCTCCACTACCTGCGTGATCTGGGCTTCCCCGTGGCTCTGGACTATTGCCGCCACTTCGACGACAGCGAATTCGACGCGCTGATCCAATATTGCGTGGACTGGGTGAATGAGAAGGATCGCCTGCCCTTTGTGGTGGATGGGCTGGTGATCAAGATCGATGAACTGGCCCTGCACGACGTGTTGGGCCATGTGGGGCGGGTGCCGCGCTGGGCCGTGGCCTTCAAATACCCCGCAGAACAGGCCATCACCCGGTTGCTGGACATCGTGGTGGAGGTAGGACGCACGGGCGTGCTCACCCCGCGCGCGGTGTTGGAGCCTGTCTTCCTGGCTGGGGCCACCATCAGTTCGGCCACCCTGCACAACGAAGATTACATCATCGAGAAGGACATCCGCATCGGCGACATGGTCATCATCCGCCGGGCGGGCGAGGTCATTCCTCAGGTGCTGGGCCCAGTGAAAGCGCTGCGCACGGGCGAGGAGAAGGTCTGGCGCATGCCCCAGACCTGCCCCTCCTGCGGCGAACCTGTGGTGCGCTATCCGGGCGAGGTGGCCTATTATTGCGAGAACACAGCCTGTCCCGCGCAGCTCGTGCGCCGGGTGGCGTATTTCGCGTCCCGGCCCGCCATGGACATCGAGGGCTTTGGGCCCAAACAAGCCAAACTCCTCTGCGACAAAGGCTTCATTAAAGAGATCGCGGACATCTACACGCTGAAGGCGCATCGGGAGGAGCTGCTGGCCCTGGAGGGCTACGGCGAAAAGAAAGTCACCAACCTCCTCAACGCCATCGAAGCCTCCAAGCAGCAGCCCGTCACCCGCGTCCTCACTGCGGTGGGCATCCGTTTCGTGGGCCCCATCATCGCCCAGCTCCTGCTGGACCATTTCCGCTCCATCGACGCGCTGGCCCAGGCCAGCGAGGAGGACCTGGCCGCGATCGAGGGGGTGGGCCCGCGCATCGCCCAATCGGTGCGGGCATGGTTCTCCCACCCCGCCAACCAGCGCACCATCGCCCGACTCCGATCCTACGGCCTGCAAATGGCCCTGCCCGAGGAGAAGCCTGAACCGGACGCCCTGCCCCTGGCCGGGATGACCTTCGTCATTACAGGGACCCTGCCCTCGTGGACGCGGGAGGAGGCCAAAGCGATCATCCAGCAGTACGGCGGCAAGGTCACCAACTCGGTCTCCCGCCGCACGAGCTACCTGCTGGTGGGCGAGAACCCCGGCTCGAAACTGCAAAAAGCCCAGCAATTGGGCGTGCCCACCATGACCGAAGAGGATCTGCGGGCGATGATCGGGTTGCAATAGTGGTCGAGGATGAAGGATGGACGATAGATGATGGACGAGT
>DUEQ01000370.1 GCA_011192085.1 Caldilineae bacterium | reverse complement strand
GTGCAGAATCAGCGCCGGGAATATCAAATAGCCAATATCAAATAATTGATAGCCGGCGCCCCTTTTTACCCAGTTGGTTGGCGTAGCGGGAAGAATCCCTGCTTCGATGCGCCTTTGACGACCTGCCCGATGCCGTCGTCGCCGGGCATCCAGTCACGATGGGAGCATTCGATGCGGTAACCCACATCGGTGCTGAAGCTCCCGACGGCCTTGCGAGGCCAGTCGCGCAGCGGGACGCGGGCCAGGTTGCGGGCGCCCCGCCAGGCCATGGCCCGCCAGCCGTACACTTTGCGGGCCAGCCAATCATAGCCCTGGGCCAGTTGCTCGGGCGTCATCAGTTTGGGGACGTAGGTGACATGGTTGGTGTCGTAGAGGGACCAGGGGATGCCGGGGATGAGGCGGTTTTCCTGCTCCCATTGGGCCCGCTGGGGCGTGCCCACGTAGGGTGTGAGGATGGTGATGCTGACGGAATCCAGGCTGCTCTCGCGGATGAAGTCGTACGTGGTCTGGAAGATCTCGGGCGGATCGCCGTCGAAGCCGAAGACAAAAAGCCCGACCACGCCGATGCCCGCAGCGTGGATGCGGTCGATGACCTGGCGATAGCGTGCGAGGTTGCCTTTGGCCTTGCCGCCTAACTCACGACGATTGTTGGGGTTGGCGCTCTCGAAGCCGATGAAGAGCTTGTCGAGATGGGCCTCGCGGGCCAGTTTCAGCAGGTCGGGATGGTCTGCGGTGAGCTGTTCGGCCTGCGCGGTCCAGCCCTGGAGAGGGAGCTTGCGCAGGGCCTTGAACAACTTTTCCATGTAGTCGGGGTTCAGACGGAAGTTGAGGCCGAAGTTATCATCGGTGAGGAAGAAGCGCTTGATCTTGCGACGCTGGATCTCCTCGACCACGGCCTCCACCGGGCGCAGGCGCATGACCCGGCCCGAGACGCGAATCGCGGTGCAGAAGGTGCAGTTGCGGGGACAACCGCGGGTGATCTCCAGGTAGGGAGTCCAGTAATTGCGGTTTTCATCGACCTGCTTCAACACCCGGTCGGTGAGGGGCTTCAAGTCGTCGAGATTCGCCCATTCCTCATCCACATACATGCGCTTGAGCTCGCCCCGGTCGAAGTCATCGATCATCTGCGGCCAGGTGCGATAGGCTTCGCCCACGGCGATGGCGTCGGCCCAGGCCAGGACGTCGTCGGGGGCGAGGGTGGCGTGGGTGCCGCCGATGACCACGGTGGCCCCGCGGGCCTTGAGACGCTCGGTCAACCAGCGGGCCCGGTCGATCTGCAAGGTCTTGGCGGTGATGCCAACCAGATCGTCCGGCCCGATCTGATCAAAGGGCGTCGGGCGTAGGTCCTCATCGATGATCTCGACGGGGACCTCGTCGGGGACGAGGGAGGCCAGGCGCATGAGGGTATAGGGCGCCATGGTGGCCTTCCCCCAGATACGCCCGTCGCGTCCGGGCTGGATGAGATAGACTTTGCGAATGGGCATGCTATTCCTAACCCAGATTGTCGATGTATTGCTGGAGCTGGCGGGGGTGGAATTTGACGTAGTCGTCGGGGATGATCTGTTCCATTTCCTCTTCGGTCAGACGCCATCGCAGGATCTCCAGCGCGTCCTCGAGCGTCTCGCCGTAGGCGAGCTTGTGTTTGCCGTTCTTCATTTTGAAGAGGAACATGTAGGTGGGATGGTCGAAGCTGCTCATTGCCAGTAATCAGTGGGGGAAGGGCGCAACAGAGGCTGCCGTTACTCGTTATCCGTTATCCATTTCTACGCTTTCACCAGCGAGCCGCGGTAGAGCTCCGCTCCGTGCATGACGGTGTCCAGGCCCTTGTTGACTTCGTCATCATACTTGCCCGCGATAAGGTCGCGGTAGAACTGGTAGTCGATGCCTTTGACCTTCTCATCGCCTGGGAAGCGATGATAATTGTCCTTGGACATCAGGCTCTTGCCCTCGGCGATGAGCTGGTAACCCAGCGCGGAGCCGGGATAGGGCGCGTAGAAGGAAATGGAGGGCATGACCCGCTTCATGGTCTTGAGCATGCGCATGGTCTTGAATGCATCCTCGCGGGTCTCGCCCGGAATGCCCAGCATGATGTTGGACCAGAACACGGGCGGCTGCTCACCCTTGGCCTCCAGCTCATCCCCCAGGCGGTTGACCAGGTCGATGACGAAGAAGTTTTCCTCCTCGGTGACTTCCTTGTTGAGGATTTTGAGCACGCGATCGCTGCCCGATTCGAAGCCGATGGAGATGGTGCGCCAGTTGGTCTCCTTGACCAGGGCGATGAAGAGTTCGGGCCATTGCACCACGGTGTCGGCCCGGGCCGCGGCCCAATAGGTCCAGCGCTTTGTCTTGCGCGGGTATTTCTCCAGCCATTCCTCCAGCCAGCTCGGGTTCTGGAAGAACATGGAATCGTGGATGACCACGGAGCCCACGCCGTATTTGCGGTCCAGATAATTGAGCTCGTCGATGACCATGTCCACGGGCCGGCGGCCCATGAGGGGGATGTAGGAGCTCTCGTTGCAGAAAACGCATTTCCAGGGGCAGACGCGACTGGTGAGGATGGTGGCGACCGGGCCCGGCCCCCAGCCGCATTCTGGCTCCATGGGCCATTTCCATTTCCAATAACGGCGCATGCGCCAGCCGCCCGCGGGCTTGGGCCACAGCTCCCGGTCGATCATGGGCCATTCGGCCATGCTTTTGGCGCTTTCGCCCGAGAAGACTCGGGGAAAGCTGTGGGGGTCCTTTACCAGGTCCACGATGACGTTTTCGCCCGCGCCCATGCAGATTTTATCGAACGCGTCCACCGAGAGCATCTCATCGGGCGCGACCGTGGCGTGCATGCCGCCCACCAGCACAAGCCCGTTGGGATTGATCTCTTTGAACAACTCCGCGGCCTTCTTCGCGGGCGGGTACGTGTAGCTGCGCACGTTCATCAACAGCATGTCGTAGCCCCGCAGCTTAGGCGCGAGCTGGTCCCACGAGGTGACCGCGCGGGTGGATGCCAGATCGGTCTGGATGCCGTGCTGGTGGAGGATGGTGCGCAGCAGGCCCAGGCCGTGGTCCTGCCATTGTTCATGCGGCCCGCCCGGGTTCACCAGGTCGCCCAGGTCGCCCAGATCGAGCCACAGGATGTTCGAGGTTTTGCTTTTACCCCAGGGGAAGAAGGTGGCCATGGTTCAGTATTCAGTGATCAGTGATTCGTAACGAGTCATGCGTAAGGTCCTTACGAATTACATTTTACGCATGACGTCTGAATTCTACGAGTCTCGATGCATGTCCTCGGGCAGCACGAGGGGGATGGATGCGCCGTTGCCGGAGCCATTGCTGCCGTTGCGCCGGTCCTTGCGCTCATCCTTGACGTGGATCATCTGCCCGCCGAATTCATCATCGTCCGGGCGATTGCCGAAGGATTCGAAGGGCGTCGGCTTCCACCAGGCCCATTCCACACAGGTATTGCAGGGCGTGATCTCATCGTAACGGCCTTCCAGGTGCAGACGCCGCAGCTTTTGCATCTTGGGGCCGTTCCAGTTCTTCATCACCCGCACCACGCCATCCTCGTCGATGACGTTACCCAGATCGAAATCGAGGTTGAAATCGCGGTCGCACATGGCGATGGAGCCGTCCCAGTAAATATGGACGTGATACCACAGGTTGGGGCAGGCGTAGCGTTTGGGCAGATTGAGCTCCTCCTGCGGGCGCAGCGCGCTGATCTCCTCGATCTGATCGCCCCAGGAATCGAAAGGCTTGATGTGCACCAGGTCCACGCCCGGCACCTGCTTCCAATACTCGACGAACGCGTCGGTCTCGTCCTTGGTGTGCTCCATCTCGATGATCTGAAGGTTGACGAAGGTCTGATACCCGCCTTCGTGCTTCATCTCCAGAAAACGGCGGATGTTGGCGTTGGTGCGCTCATAGTCCGCGTTGACGCGGATATTCTCGTAGGTCTCGGGCCGCACGCCATCCTGACAGAGATAGATCACATTCAGGCCCGCTTCCAGCAGCTTGCGGCCCCGCTCCTCGGTGAGCATCGTCGCATTCGTGCTGATCTCCGACCGCAGGCCCTTTTCCGTGCAATAGGCCACCATGTCGAAGATGCGGGGGTGGAGCAGGGGCTCGCCCCAGATGTGTAGGGTGGTGGCCTTGACCAGCGGCGCCATCTCATCCACGATCTGCTTGAACACCTCCCATTTCATGTAGCCATTGGCGCGGGTGATCTCCCCCCGGCCCGTGGGACACATGACGCAGCGGAGGTTGCAGATGTTGGTGGATTCGATGTACATGCGGTCGGGGGGAGGCACGCGCTTCGTCTGGCCCGTCTGATAGGCGAGATACTTGACGGGCCCCAACGCCTTGTTGCGGTAGATTTTGGTTTTATTGCGAAGCTTTTGGCGAAAGGTAAGCTGGCGTTTAGGCATGGGGCGAGAAACAGGATTGGGAGTAGGATTGAGGGATGAGCGAATGACCATGGGCCATTGACAATTGCCAATTAGCCATGAGCTATTTCTCAGCTCCAGGAGACGGAGCCGAAGAGTTCGCCCTTGGTGCGCTGGAATTTCCTGAACAGGCCTGCGTGGGTGAGTGCGCTGCCCACCTTGCGCACCGGTGTGATTTGAGCAATATTCCACAGCAAGTCGCCCGCGGTAGGCCCGAAGCTCTCGCGGTAGATACGGCGCTTCTTGGCCTCGATGAAGCGCTGGCGGGCCTCGATGGCCTTCTGGCTGAGCACCTCGTCGGGCACGTCAGATACGTTCATGAAAGGCGCGATGGAAGACTGGTAGCTATTGTAATAGTAGCTCTTGGTGAAATCCGCGTTGTACGCCAGATCGGGATGCCTGCGTAACAGCTCGTTCCAGAGCTGCGTGCCGGGGAAAGGCGTGGCGATGGAGAACATGGCCTCGGTCAGAGGCAGGCTGGCCGCGAATTCGATGGTTTCCGCGATGGTCTCCTCGTTGTCGCCGGGCAGGCCCAGGATAAAATACCCCTTGGCCCGAATGCCCGCGGCCTCCGTCCAGGTGACGGCATCCCGCACCCGGTTCAGATCGATGTGCTTGGCCGTGCGCTTGAGCACCTCGGGATTGCCGCTCTCGATGCCGTAGTGGATCTCTCGGCACCCGGCCTGATACATCTTCCCCAGCAGCTCGGGATTCACCCGGTCCACTCGGGCCAGACACTGCCAGCGGATATCCATCTTGCGCTCGATGAAGTGATCCAGGATCTTATCCAGACGGCGCACGTCGATGGTGAAGAGATCGTCGATGAAGTAGAAATTGCGCACGCCATAGGTATGCATCAAGTGTTCCAGCTCATCCGCGATGTTCTCGGGGCTGCGCTGGCGATAGGTGCGGCCTACGATGCCCTTGAAACAGAAAGAGCAGTTGTAGGGACAGCCGCGGCTGCTGAGCACAGTGAGCATCTGTTCGCCCGTGGGCGCGTAGAGGGGGTAGTCATGCAGCCGGAAGAGATGACGGGCGGGATAGGGCAGCGCGTCCAGGTCTTTGATGAGCGCGCGCTGAGAGTTGTTCAGAATCCGGCCATCTTCCTTATACCATAGCCCCTGGAACCCGTCCCACTGACGGTTGCCATGCTCCAACGCCCGGAGGAATTCGATGAAAGTCTCTTCGCCCTCGCCGTAAATGAGATAATCGATATTGGGATTTTGCAGCGTCTCGTTGGGCAGCGAGGTGGCGTGGGGCCCGCCGATGAGAATGGTCACGCCCAGGGCCTCTTTGAGCATGGCCGCGGCCTGTTCCACGCTAGCATAGCTGGTGGTCATCGAGGTGAAGGCCACCAGGTCGGGCTTGAAGTCGATGACGTCCTGGACCTCATCCTCCATGGGACGGCAGGGCTCCAGACCAAAATCGAAGATCGCGACCTCATGCCCTTCCTGCTCCGCCACCGCGGCCAGATATCCCAGCCCCAACGAGGGGTAGGCGTTGACGAGTTCATTCCATTTGGGCCCAATAAGAGCGACTTTCATCTACATGCCTCCAGAAGGGTGTTCGTGTGTGGGAAGATTGGGGACGCATTTCGAGTGTATCACAAAAAGATGAAAGAAAACTGAATTTTC
>DUEQ01000037.1 GCA_011192085.1 Caldilineae bacterium | reverse complement strand
TCGTAGCCTCGCAGCAGCCACACTGTGTTTGTGGTCTCGAACAAGGTTTGCAATCTGGCCTCGGTCTCCTCCCGACTGATGGCGTAGAAATCGCTGGCCGGATCGCCCCAACCGATATCGGGATCGCCATCCACGAAACCCGCCAGCACGACGAGGGCGCCCTCTCTCACCTGGTCGGGCGATGGGGGATACTCGCTGAGGCGGCCCATCCAGCCGATGGGTTCGGGCCAGTAGGTGACGAACGCGGGGTAGAGGTAGCCCGCGTCGATGAGGACCGCATCGCGCGGGCCCAGACGGGCGTGGATAGCCGCCACTGCGCCTCGCAGATCGTCCGCGGCCTCGTACTCGAATCGGCGGGTGTGGTAGTGCTTCAGGCTGACGAGGGAGCCTGCGATGATGAGGAAGAACATCAGGCCGCCCAGGAAGAATCGCCATCCTGCCCTACCCGGCTCTGGCTCCTCCCCAGCATTGTCCCCATTCCCGCGGGCCAGCCACACCAGCCCCGCGGCCAGCAGGATGGGAAACGCGCCGCTGTAAAGCTGGAGATAACGCACGTGGTAGAGGGGCGTCACCAGTTGCGAGAAGATGACGATGATCGCGACCGGCCCGGCCAGCGTGGCCCAGAGCAGGCCCGCAGCCCAGGGATTGGGCAATCGACAGCGGGGGTTCGTGGTCGCGCGGAAGGCAAGCAGGGCCACGACCAGGGCCGCCGCGCCCAGCACCCACCACGTCCCCGGCGCCACAGACTGCCCCTGCGTGAGCGCGGTGGCGCCTTCCATACCTAGCTTCGCCAGCAATACGACCAGGGGCAGAGGTTCCCGCCAGGGAGGGACGGGCGGGTTCAAGGCCTGGCGCAAGGCATGAGGCAGCCAGGGCAGGTAGAGGAGGATGGAAACCGTTTGGGCGATGAGCCAGGGCAGGAGGCGGCGTCGGGCCTTGACCAGCAACCAGGGGATCACGACCAGGTTCAGGGCGAGGAGCGCGAACGCGCTGTAATAGAGGGTCCACAGCAACGCCCCCGCGGTCAGCGCATACCCCAGCAGAGGCAGCCAATCCCCTCGTTTCCAGAAATCCAGCGTGAACTTCAGCGCCAGCAACAGCAGGAACACGCCCAGGGTATACATGCGCACTTCCTGCGCGTACCAGATGCTGAAGGGATGGAAGGCCATGAGCAGCGCGGCCAGCAGGCCCACCCGCCAGCCGAACAGCCGCTCAGCCAGATAGCCCGCCAGGGCCACGCCCGCCACGCCAAACCACACCGAGAAGAACGCCAGACTGTATTCGCTGCCTCCCGTTGCCATTTGCCAAAAATGGAGGAGCGCGTAGTAGAGGGGAGGATGGATATCGCGGGCGGTGTGAGCCCACATCGCGGCCAGGGATTTGCAGGCCAGCAGCGCGCTCACCGTCTCATCGTACCACAGGCTGTCTACGCCCAGGCGATAAACCCGCAGCCCGAACGCCAGCAGCAGCGTCGCCAGGAATCCCAGCCGCACCCTACCCCTCACCATGCCCCTCCACTGTCCACTGAATACTGATTACTGCTCACTTCCCACCCTCCCTCTTCGCCTTGCGAAACGCCTCGATCTTGCTCTTGGGCAGGATCCTGGCATCCCTCTCCGCCTGACGGTTCACCGCGGCCTGCTCCGAGGGCGTCAACCCGCCCATGCCATCCAGCACGGCCACATTGGAGACGATACGTGCGGTGTGTTCGCCCCCGCATTGCGGGCAAGGCGGAGGAGCGGCCTCCTGAGCCGCGCTCAGGGAGCGCCACAGTTTGGAAAAGACATGACCGCAATCGTGGCATTGATATTCGTAAATGGGCATGACAACCTTAGGGGCAATGAGTCAGGGCGTGAACGCGGGCGCGAGGGGCGTCTGCCAGCGCCCGTATTCCGAGCCATCCATGGGGTTATAGAGAATGAGCAGGAGCGTGGTTTCCGGGTCGGGCGGAGAGGATAGGGCGAAATTGTAGGCATCCAATACAATCTCGCCCGGACGCCACAACGCGCTGGGATAGGCGTGATAGACGGGAATGGCATCCTGTTGGGCAATGAGCTCACCGTCGTGAGCCAGCAGGCGGGCAGAGACCTTGAAATCGATGGGGGGCGCATCGGCCCGCCACCACAGTAGGACGCGCAGGGAGGGGCCGCTGCGGGGCTGGCGGAGGATGGCGTCCCAGCCGACCAGCTTCACGCCGGGCATGATCGCCTCGTCCTGGGGATGGGCGGGAGCGGGCGGTTGAGCCCGGCCCGCAGGCCAGACGCGGATGAGCGCGCCCATGGCGCTCAGGGAAAAGCGTTGGGGAAGCCCGGTCAAGGGGCGAGTAGTCAAGGTCGCCCGCCCCTCGGCTATGCTTTCGGCGATGGCCTCCAGACGCTGGGCCTCCTCATCCGCGGGCGCGGTTTCCACACCGGGCGCCATGCCCCGGTCGAATTGGAAGTAGCGGATCAGGGTCATCTCGCCTAGCAGCCCCACGACCCGGCCATCGGGCGCGGCGCTGGAGAGCATGTCCAGACCGTAGTCGTGCACGCCCCACGCACGAAGGGGCGGCTGACTGCGATCCAGCTCCTCCCAGCGGGTGTAAGCCAGCCTCGCGGGCCAGATCAACATGAGGCCCGCCAACGCAACGACTGCAACCATCCGCCACCTGCCGTCTGCCATCTGCCACCCGCCACTTGCGGCCCGCCAGATCGCGTCCAACCCCAACGCAATCCAGAGCGCCATCACCAGGAACAGCGGAATGAGAAACGCCTGGATGTCCTGCACCTTGTACACACAGGCAAAGGCGAGGTCGGCCAGGGCGATGAGGACCAACAGGGTCGCCTTCCGGGGGCGCCGCACCCACCAGGGCAGGGAGAGCAGCATCACGGCGACGCCCAGCCATCCGAACTGAATCTGGGCCAGGGTGAGCAGGTCCGCCAGGGAGCGGTCGATGCCAAAGGGGTTGTCGAAGATGAAGGCCGCTCCATAGCCGCCCCCCGCAATCCATCGCCAAAAGCCAAGCTGCTGATAAGCGCCATCCAGGGAGCCCACATGGGCCCGTAGGGGCAGTAGCGCGTAGGTCAGCAGGGGCAGCGCCAGGGCGATGAGGGGCTTGCCCCAGCCGCGGGGATGGGTCAGCAGACTTCGGTCCGCCCAGACGACGTAGAGCAGCAGGCCGGGCAGGATCAGGAAGGTGAGGCGATGGTGTGCCAGCCCCATACCCACGCCCAACGCGCCCAGCATCAGCCATGTTGTTTTTCCCTGTCCATTATTTTGGCCCCAGCGCAGGAACGCGTAGAGGATGAAGAGGGTGATGGCTCCCTGGAATGTGTACACCTCCGCGATGGTGGCCTGGGAGTGCCAGACCGGACTCACGGCCAAAAGCGCGGTCGCGGCCAGCGCGGGGACTTCGGACGCGTGCAGGCGTCGGGCCACGAGGTAGAGCAGCATGATCGCGGCGGCCGCGGCCAACGCGGAGAAGAGGTTCACCCGATAAGCCGCGTCCCCGAAGGGGACAAGCCGCGTCGTCAGCCAGGCCAGGAGCTCGTAGAGGGGATAGCCCGTGGGATGGATGATGGCCAGGGTGGGTACGGCCAGTTGCAGCTCCAAGGAATCGTCGAAGATGGTGACGACGGTGGGAGCTAAGGTCGCCAGGTAGAGGATAAGACTGGCGAGGTAGACAGCCGCGGCAAGGATGTATCGGCGCATGGAGCAAGTATAACGTAATCCGTTCTCTAAGAGGAAAACGCCAACCGTCATGCGGGTTCGTTTCAATTTTGAGCGTTTTCTCTTTTTGTCGGGCGGATTGCGAATCCGT
>DUEQ01000369.1 GCA_011192085.1 Caldilineae bacterium | reverse complement strand
TCCATTGGGATGATTTTGTGGTTTTGCCGAGTATTGGTCATGCCCAAGACGTCGTCAGGTCGGTGACCTCACAATCCTTCACTTTGTAACGTGGGCCTTTTGGGGCTCTTGCGAGGCTCTTGCCTTCATGGCACAATAAAATCCAACGGCCTCCACAAAACCATTGCTCGCTTCCCAATCATGTCTGGCTATCCTTGGTTTCCATACCATGATTCTGACGTCCCCCGCCATGCCGACTATCACCTCGCTGCCTCGGGATTAGGCGCGGCGGGATTCAAGCTTGAGGACCCTGAACTGGCCGAAGATGTGTTGCGCAAGGCCAAAGAAAAAGCCCGGGAGGGGCAACCGGTGGTGGTCAACGCCATCCTGGGCAAGAGCGATTTCCGTAAGGGATCGATCTCGATGTGATTTCGCGCCATGCCGATATCGCATTGGCCTCCCGGATGGCTCCATGCGATGCACAGCTCATCCGCCGCTCTCACATCGCATCAAAACTCCTCCTCCACAACCACCATCCGCCCATCTTCATCCGGCACGTAGCGGATGTGGTTTTGGGGCACATGACTGTCGATGACCAGTTGGCCCGAGTCCATGGCTTCCCACATGATCTGGAAGGGAACCTTGCCCGGAACCCATTTTTCTGCGATGACCACACCGTGGCCGGGAAGGATGGTGAACGCGATCTGGCGGGGATCGTCGGGGTTAAGCAGACATTGGGCCCGAGCGAACGCATCCCGGACGCCCCGGGCCTGGGCGTCCGTGGCGCAGGAGACGATGTAATCGAAGTAAACTGGGTCCAGAGGTGCGTATTCGACCAGGGAGGGATCGAATGCCTTGACTCCGCGATGACCGTGGAGCTTGGAACGCACCACCGGGACATCGGCCTCGACGTTCCACTGGGGCGGAGCGAGGTGAACGCGAGGGAGCGGCCTATCCATGTCCATCATCTCCACCGCCTCGGAGGAGGGGGGATCATTGCGTTTCCCTTCCACATGTTTGATAAATGCACCGATACCCCTAGGCCGCACGCCTACTAACACCGCCAAGTCATCCTCTGTGATATTATCCTTGTCCACGGGCCGGGCGCTACCAGTAATGGTGGCGACCAACGCATTTCCTTTAGGCTCCCAAGTGCCGAAACATCCCTCGCTATACTGACTGGCCACAGAATCCTGCACCGCAGGCACGTTGACCAGATCGTTGATGCGCACCATCTCGGTGAAAAAGTGACGTTTGCCCAATTCGATGGCCGCGGCGCGCATGGCCTTCGGCGCGTCCCACGATTGCCATTCTTCGTAAGGGATGGGCGGGGACACGACCTCGTGATCGGTGACCTCCCGGGTGCTGACGGTGGTGGTCATGCGCAAGGCGATATCGTGATAGAACAGCGTGGGATCGTCCCGGTTGACGCTCTTAGGATAGGCCCCCACCAGATCGAAGTGATAGACATACTCGGGACGATCGTCCCCCACGACAAGCAGCACCTTCAGCCCCATGGCCTGAGACTGCACCACCCGTTGCAAAGCCAGGATGGGCCCGCCACGGCGTCCCTGTTCGAACAAGACGCGGTAGGCCTCAGTAGCCATGCCTGGGAAGTTGTAATCCGCGGGGTCGGGCGGCTCCTTTTTCAGGATCTCCTCGAAATAGTCCAGGTCCTTCTGCAAGCGTTCAGGCGTCACATGCACCATGGTGAAGACCGTGGGTTTGTTGGAGAGGCCAAAGCGCTTGCGCCCGGTGAGCACCAAAGACTTTCGCCAGTTCAAGGGCTCGCCATATGTCGCGGTCGTCAGCAGCACATCCACGCCATCCCGGGGTTGTTCCAACACTTCATGGCCCACGAGCTTGAAACTGTGCAAGATGCCATGGGCGGTTTCTTCCAGAACCGGATCCATTGGGCCCGGCACGAACGCGATGGCGATGCGTTTCAGCCAGGGATGTAAGGGCTTATCCAGATTCAAGGCGAGAGGAAGGGCGTTCGCCATTGGAGCCTCCAATGGAGAGAGAGATGCGCTATCGAGTAACAATCAAAACACCGGAAGGGTCATTTG
>DUEQ01000368.1 GCA_011192085.1 Caldilineae bacterium | reverse complement strand
TGGTGCTGTTAATGCTCTGGGAGACGCGTTTGCTGCTCCTGGCGGCCATCATCGCCGCCTTCGGGGCGGTGATCTCCGAGGTGGGGGCTTCAATGATGGTGGGCGGGAATGTGGCCCATCACACCCGGGTGTTGACCACCGCCACGGTGTTGGAGACCAGCAAGGGGAACTTTGCCCTGGCTATGGCCCTGGGCACCATCTTGCTCTTCCTGGCTTACCTAGTGACCTACGCCCTGACCACTTTGCAGCAAAAAGCACGCCGATCATGAACCCCCTGTTGCGCGCCGAAGACATCCAGGTTTTTCTGGCCAGGCGTACCGTGCTTGCGGTGCCGCAGATCGAGGTCAAGGAGGGAGAGGTTTTCGTCGCCATCGGCCCCAACGGCGCGGGTAAGTCCACCTTGTTGCGCGTGCTGGCCGCCTTACAGCCCCCGCAGCGGGGGACGTTGTTCTTTCGCGGTCGGCGGGTCTCCTGGCGTCGGGCGCTGGCCTACCGTCGTCGCCTGGCCGTGGTGTTGCAGGAGCCTTTGCTGCTCAGCATGAGTGTGTTTCACAATGTCGCCCTGGGATTGCTCCTGCGTGGCCGGCGGGGGAGACCGGTGCGGCAACGGGTAATGTACTGGCTGGAGCAGTTCCAGGTCGCCCATCTGGCCGAACGCCCCGCCCTGGCCCTTTCTGGTGGCGAGGCCCAGCGGGTAGCGTTGGCGCGGGCCTTCGCCGCGGAGCCGGAAATGCTCTTCCTCGATGAACCGTTTTCGGGACTGGATATGCCCACCCGGTTGGCCATTCTGACCGATTTGCGGCGGGTTTTGCAAGAGACCGGCCTGACCACCTTTTTGGTGACCCATGACCGGGACGAAGCGTTGGCCCTGGCTGACCGGGTGGCGGTGCTGTTTGAAGGCCGGTTGGCTCAGGTGGGATCTGTGGAAGAGGTATTCATGCACCCAGCCAACGAGCGCATTGCAGCCTTTGTGGGGGTGGAGAATCGGGTGCCTGCCCACATCGTGGAGCGCGCGAGTGGGCGGGTGCGGGTGTGTTTCCCCTGGGGCGACGAAATCGAGATCGCCACATCGGTTTGGTGGAACGGGGAGGCTTTGGTGTGTGTGCGTCCGGAGGAGATCGAATTGCTCCTGGGCAAGCCTTGTGAGGGGGCGCAGGTCCTGCGGGGGCAGGTGGTGCAAAGCGTGCCCCTGGGCATGCAGGTGCGGGTGGAGGTGGCCG
>DUEQ01000367.1 GCA_011192085.1 Caldilineae bacterium | reverse complement strand
GCGTTAGCGTAGCATTAGAGATGCATATCGTCTATCCTTCTCTCTCGATGCCTTGTCCTTTATTGGGACGGCTTTTGACTCAGGCCGATCTTCCCCAAAGCGTTCTGGGCCGCGGCCTGGGCGGCCTGTTGTTTGCTTTTTCCCACGCCCACGCCGTAGGTCTTGCCGTCGATGCGCACTTCGACGATGAATTCCCGATCATGATCGGGCCCGGACGCGCCCACAGTCACGTAGGCAGGCGTCTGTCGCAACTCGGCCTGGGCCCATTCTTGCAAGCGGCTCTTCGCGTCCTTGGTGAGCTGATCGGTCTGCAAGCGCTCCAGCTCGGGTTGGAAGAAGGGAGACAGGAAATCCACCGCCGCGCGCAGTCCCCGATCCAGATAGAGCGCGCCCACCACAGCCTCGAAAGTGGATGAGAGCACCGTGTCCCGCGTCCGGCCCCCGCTCTCCTCCTCTCCTCGACCCATGATGATGTGTTCGCCCAGGTCGATGGCCCGAGCGAATCGGGCAAGAGTCTCTTTGCGCACCAGATAGGCCCGCATGGCCGTGAGGGGACCCTCCCGCTTTTCGGGAAAGCGATGATAGAGGAAGTCCGCGGCCACAAAGCCGATGACGGCGTCGCCCAGGAATTCCAGGCGTTCGTTGTCGCCGATGAGGAATGGATATTCGTTGACCGAGGAGCGATGAGTCAGGGCCCGCAGGATGAGGCTTTGGTCGGAGAAGGTGACGCCCAGGCGCTCCTGGAAGGCTCGGACAGTGATGAGGGGATCGTCATTGCGCTTTGAATCCATGGCCGGTAAGGATGAGAACGACGGTGTCGTTGAGGGAAAAATGAGGTTGAAGTTGAGGGAGTGCGGCGTAGGGCAGGGCCGCAGTGGGCTCGACATAAAATCCTTTTTGAGCCAGATCGATCTGGGTCTGGCGGATGGCTTCTTCGACAATGGTCACCACGCGGCCCCGAGTCTTGCGCACAGCCGCGGCCATGGCCTCGATGAGGGGCGGGTTGGGGATGGCCACGCCATCCGCGCGGGTGGGGCGGGCCTGAAACCGGCCTGCGCGGTACGTTCCCGCCATGAATGCGGCCAATGGCGCGCAGTTGGCCACCTGCACCGCGACCAGCCGCGGCAGCTCCTTGATGTACTTCGCCTTTTGCAGCGCCCGAAAGCCCCAGCGCACGCCTCGCAGCAGGCTGCCATTGCCCGCGGGCAGAATCACCCATTCCGGCGCGCGTCGCCCGAGTTGCTCCCAGATCTCCCAGGCGATGGTTTGCATGGCCAGCGCGTAGCCGGGATGCCACACATGGCTGGCATAGAAGACGTCGGCGCGCTGGGCGAAGATGTCCGCAGCCTGGGCCACCGCGTCCCGATCGCCTTCCACCTCGTCCAACTCAGCGCCATAACGTCGGATCTGGGCTTTTTTGGCCTCAGGCGCGGCCGCGGGAACGAAGATCCGGGCCTGGCGTTCGGCCCGCGCCGCGTACGCGGCCAGCGCCGCCCCCGCATTGCCAGAGGAATCATCGATGACGATCTTTTCCTGGCCCTGAATGGTGTTGATCAGGAAGGCCGCGCCCCGATCCTTGAAGCTGCCGGTGGGATTCAGGGTTTCGTTTTTCACGTAGAGGAGCTGATCGGAGTCAGGCTCCAGGCGCAGCAAGGGTGTCCAGCCTTCACCCAGGGTGATGGGGTTGTCGGGCGTGGGCGGGAGCAGGTGACGATAGCGCCACATGCCCGTGGCGGCCAGCTCGATGAGGTGGGCGTCGAACGTGATGTTGCGTTTGGGTTGCAGTGGACCGCGACATGTGGGCCGGGGACAGCGAGGCTGCTGGGGCGGCCAGTCCACCGGCTGGTTGCAATAGCGGCAGCGCAGCTTGAAAGGCTTGACGGGCATGATTCGGGCTTCGGTCTTCAGAGCATTTCTTCAGCCTGTCGGAGAAGAAAGCACAATGAAGCATGATAGCACGGAATTCGAATGAGAGCAATCCCCTTTCCACCGCCGCTTTTTGACATTTCCATCCCCAGATGGTATCATGTTCGTTGTCCGCCGAAGTGGTCATGCCACGGAGGGTTGGCCGAGTGGACGAAGGCGGCTGTCTTGAAAACAGCTGCGCCGTAACTGGCGCCGGGGGTTCGAATCCCTCACCCTCCGCCTTCTACTCTCCCACAACTTGTCATCCATGGGGAGGTCGCATAGTCCGGTCGAGTGCGCCCGCCTGCTAAGTGGGTAGGGGCCGAAAGGTCCCTCGAGGGTTCGAATCCCTCCCTCCCCGCCTGAACCGCCAGTGACGCCTGGCGGTTTTTTTGCTTAGTGGCGGTCTATTCACCTACTCCCCCGTCTTCCATCGGCGCTCCAGCGCCCGCAGCCCCAGCGTCAGGGTGATGGTCATAATCAGATAGAGGTAAGCCACCACGTTGTACGTCTCGAAGAAGCGGAACGTGCTGGCCGCGTACACCTTGCCCTTGAAGGTGATATCGGCCACCCCCATCACGGAGACCAGGGAAGAATCCTTGATCATGGAGATGAAATTGTTGCCCAGGGGAGGCAGCACCCGGCGGATGGCTTGGGGCAGGATGATGAAGCGCAACGTCTGCCAATAGCTCATGCCCAGCGCCCGGGCGGCCTCGGTCTGTCCCCGACCGATGGACTCGATCCCCGCCCGGAAAACCTCTGACAGGAAGGCGCTGTACCCAATGGTGAGGGCGATGATCACGCGAGAGGTGAAATCCACATCACGCACGCCCAACCCGACCAGTTTCGATCCCATGGACGTCAGGCCCGCCTGGTTCAGGAAGGCGCCCACCCTGTTGATGGCCGCGACGATGCCGGGCGCGCCCGCAAACACAATGATGTAGAGCAGCACCAGCATGGGCATGCCGCGGATGATCTCCACATAAAAGGTGGCCGATTCGGAGATGAGACGGCGTTTGGACATGCGGGCGAGGGCGACGAGCAGGCCCGCCGCCAGGGCCAGAGCATAGGAAACCAGCGACACCTTGACGGTGATGCCGATGCCTGTCCTCAGCGCGTCGAAGATGATCTGGTAGTTTTCATCGGTGATGATGAGCAAGGCGAAGACGACGCCGAGGATGATGGCCGCGAGGAGCCAATAGGGCGTGCGTTGGTGAATTTCGGCCAAGGTGGACCGTTGGTCTGGATTCCGTTGGGGAGCGCTAGTTGTGGGTGGATAGGACATGGCTTTGAAACGTGACGCAAGAAACGTGAAGCGCGATAGAACGTGCATCGCGCTTCACGTTTCAGAAGGAAGAGTGACACGGAGAATTCGTGGAGGGTGGATGTTATTGGGCTGCGCCCGGATCGTAGAGGAAGAACCAGCGGTTGTTCAGGAAGTCGAAGTAACCATCTTCGTGCATGCTGGCAATGGCCTTGTTGAAGGGGTCTACCAGGTCGGAGCCGGGCGGGAAGATGAAGCCGAAGTCCTCGGAGGCCAGCGGCCCGCCCACGATCTTCAGCTTGTCGGGGTTGGCGCCGATGTAACCGCGGCTGGAGGCCGCATCCATGAGCACCATGTCCACGTCCCCGCTGAGCAGGGCCTGAACCGCCGCGCCAAAGGTCTCGAAGAGCTTGATGCGGGGGTTCTGCTCGTCGCCGTCCAGCACCTCGTAGACCGCGGTGTAGAAGTTGGTGGTGCCCGCCTGGGAGCCGATGAGCAGGTCGGGGTTGGCCGCGAACTCCTCGGGCGTGCTGAAGCGGTCTTCATCGGCCCGCACCAGCATGAATTGCTCCGACCGCATGTAGGGAATGGAGAAATCGACCTGTTTTTTGCGCTCCTCGGTGATGGTGATGCCATCCATGCCCACGTCGAACTGGCCCTCGCGCACGGCCGAGATCATGGTGTCCCAGGCGGTGACGTTCCACTCGACCACGCAGTTCAGGCGCTGACAGATTTC
>DUEQ01000366.1 GCA_011192085.1 Caldilineae bacterium | reverse complement strand
AATGGATGGACGCTTCCATTATATCAAGGAGGTGGCGTGGTTTTCAAAAAATGAGGTTTGTTAGGAGCTACGCCGTCAGGGCAAGGGCTGCACGTTGACGAACTGGGGATACGCTATCTCCATGGGCCCCAACACCTCGGGCGGATCCCATGGCTCGTCCAGGATGATCGTTTCCACCTCGGTCACCTCGGGGATGGCTCGCTTGATGGCGTATTCCACTTTGAGTTTGATGAAAGGCGCCAGGGGGCAGGAGGGTGTGGTCAATACCAGGGCCACCTGAACGCGCGCGTTTTCTATCGCGACCCATTTCACCATGTTCAGTTCGACGATGTCCATGGTGAATTCGGGATCGTACACGGTGCGGAGGGCGTCGTAAACCGTCTTGGAGTCAGTCATGGGTGTTTGTTGAATGGGGTGAGTGGGTGGGTTGGGCGCGTTGAATGCGAGCTAGGGCTTGTTGCGCCCGCTGGCTAAGCGCAGGATCCCGCGCGTCCAATGCCTGGCGGGCAAGCGATTCTGCGCCCGGCGCGCACAGCGTGGCGAAGATGGCGCGCTGGATCTCTCGATGGCCCTCCTTCAGCGCCCGTTGCAACGTTAGCAGATCCTCGTCGTCGCACAACGCGGCCAGAGCCATGAGCGCGGCCGCCCGCACCCCCTCATCCTCATGATCCAACCAGGGCAGGATGATGGCCCGGTTGGCGGGATCGGGCAGACGGGCGAGGACGGCCAGCAAAGCCGCGGTTTGGCGTGGAGGGGGCGTTTGGGCCAGAGCCTGGCGTACGGGTTCCAGCGCCGCGGCGGGTCCCCAAGAGACCAGAGCGTCCTCCGCGGCGGCCCGCACCATGGCGTCTGCATCCCCTGTCAGCTCGATGAGGCGGGGCAGGAGAGGGGGGCGGGCGCGTCCCGCGAGGGCGCGGACCGCGCGCCAGCGCGCAACCACATCCTCCGAGGCCAACTGGCTCGCGTCCACCAGCACAGGCGAGAATCGGGCGACATGGACGCGAATCGCCCTCCATTTGGATTGAGCTACTTCCAGCCAGCGGTCAAGGCCGGACATGTCCCTCTCCCAGGATGATCCATTTGTAGGTGGTGAGCTCTTTCAGTCCCATGGGGCCGCGGGCGTGTAGTTTCTGCGTGCTGATGGCCACCTCCGCGCCCAGGCCGAGCTGGGCGCCGTCGGTAAAGCGGGTGGATGCGTTCACATACACCGCGGCGCTGTCCACCTCGTCGAGAAAACGCTGGGCATTGCGCCAGTCGTTGGTGAGAATGCTATCGGAATGATGGGTGCTATGCTGATCGATGTGATCCAGAGCCTGATCCAGGTCAGAGAGGACGCGTAGGCTGAGGACCAGGGAAAGCCACTCGGTGTCGAAATCATCGGGGCCCGCGGGTTGCACCGCGGGATGATCGCCTACGATGGCAAGGGCCCGCTCTTCGGCCCGGAAGGTGACCCCGTCCTGCGCCAGCCGCGCCACCACCTTGGGCAACAGGGCGTCGGCGACGGCCTCGTGCACCAGCAGCGCGTCCAACGCGTTGCATACGCTGGGGCGCTGGGTTTTGGCGTTGTGGATGATGGACACCGCCTGTTTCAGGTCCGCACTGGCGTCAACGAAGATGTGACAGATGCCGATGCCGCCGGTGATGACGGGGATCGCGCTGTGCTGGCGGCAGTAGGCATGCAGGCCCGCACCGCCGCGAGGGATGATCATATCCACATAGTCGTCTAGCCTGAGCAGATGGCCGACCATGGCCCGATCGGGATTTTCGATGTACTGAACTGCGTCCCGGGGCAGATCGGTCTTCTCCAGCGCCTCGTGGATGACCTCCATGATGGCGAGATTGCTGCGTCGAATCTCGCTGCTGCCTCGCATGATGGTGGCGTTTCCCGTCTTCAGACTCAGTGCGGCGATGTCCACCGTCACATTGGGCCGGGCTTCATAGATGAGGCCGATGACGCCCAGAGGGGTGCGGCGTTTGAGGATGCGCAAACCGTTGGGCAGCACCCGGCCATCGAACTCCTCCCCCACGGGGTCGGGCAAGGAGGCCACGTTGCGGGTGTCCTCGGCGATGCTTTGCAGTCGGGCCGGAGTTAGGGTCATGCGGTCGATGAGGTTCGCGCGCAGGCCCGCGGCCTTGCCGTCCGCGATATCCTGGGCGTTCGCGTCCAGGATGGCGTCCTGCCGGGCCAGAAGCCCATCCGCGAGGGTGAGGAGCAGACGATTTTTGACGTCGGTGGAGGTTCGGGCGAGGACTCGGGCCGCGGCCTTCGCCCGCTGTCCCATGGGAGTGAGGGGGTTCTCGGTCATGCGTCAGGTCTTTTCCGCTGGGAAAGTGGATGATCGTGATGTTTGACGAAATGCGTTCGCAACGGCCATGCGCTGTGACGAAACGGGCGTCAACGAGCGATTCTGGGTGGTTACTATTGTAAAGCCTTCAGTCGTTGTTTACAACAACTGCCCTCGCATGGGAACGGGTCAAAATCAGGAATCTGGCCAGGGTCAGGGGCAGGCGCGTCCGCAGCCGCATGCGGCGGGCGAGGGGTTGATCAGGTCGGGCCATACCCTTATTTTACCGCACGGGGCAACCATTCGCTCCCACCTGTTTCCCGTCTGGCGAAAGGATTTGGTATCATTGGCATTCCGCAGCGGATAGTCACGCATCGAGAGCGACGAAAAAATTTCACGCGAAGGCACAAAGACGCCAAGTTTTCTTTCCTTTTCCCTTCTTTGCGGCTTGGCGTGAGATCGATTTCGACCCAAACGCATGCTGACCTCAGACCTCAGATCTCAGACCTCCGCCTCTCTTCCCCATGACCGACCTCGAAAAGATCCGACTGACGAGCCTCGCCACCTGTGCGGGGTGAGCCAGCAAGCTGGCCGCTGAGGCCCTGACGCAGGTGCTGCGTCCAATCCAGGAAGTTTATGCGGGGGAAAGCTACGATAGTCTGCTGGTGGGCCTGGACATCGCAGACGATGCGGCCATTTACCAGGTCACCGAGGAGATGGCTATCGTCATCACCCTGGATTTCTTCACGCCCATCGTGGATGATCCCTTCACCTATGGCGCCATCGCGGCCGCCAACAGCCTGAGCGATCTCTACGCCATGGGCGCGCGGCCGTTGCTGGCCCTGAATGTGGCCGCTTTGCCCAAGAAGCTGCCCGTCGAGGTGGGCGCGGCCATCATCCGCGGAGGCGCGGAAAAAGCCCGGGAGGCGGGCGTCCCCATCGCGGGCGGCCATACCATCCAGGATGAGGAGCCCAAGTACGGACTGGTGGCCGTGGGCGCGGTCCATCCCGACCGCATCATCCGCAAGCGCGGCGCGCGGCCGGGGGATGTGCTGCTGCTCAGCAAGCCTTTGGGCGCGGGGGTGATCACTACAGGCTTGATGCGGGATAAGGCCACGCCCGAGGAAATAGCGGAAGTGACCGAAGGCATGTTGCGGCTAAACCGGGCCGCCAGTGAACTCGCGCGTCGCCACCATGTCCACGCCATGACCGACGTCACTGGGTTTGGGCTGCTGGGGCATGGTTGGGAGATCGCGGCGCAGTCGGGCGTGGGATTCGAGATCGACTTCGCTGCCCTACCTTGGTATCCAGGCGCTTCGCGCCTGGGCGAGCACTGGACTTACCCCGGCGGCGCGTTCGACAATAAGCTCTTCTATGGCCCCCACGTGGAGTTCGCTCCCGGCATGGAGGAGTGGGAGCAGATGTTGTGTTTTGGACCTGAGACGTCGGGCGGGCTGCTGATGGCTTTTGCTCCCGAGGACGCGGCCCGGGCGCTGGCGGATGCGCAAAAGAAACATGTTCCCCTGTGGCGCATTGGTCGCGTCGTGGAAGGGGAACGCATTCGGGTTTTGGGTTAGGGATTTCGTGATTGTTTCGAAAATGAGCCTCACGCCAAGTCGCCAAGCCGTCAAGGGGAGAAAGAAGTAAAAATCTTTGTGTTCTTT
>DUEQ01000365.1 GCA_011192085.1 Caldilineae bacterium | reverse complement strand
CCGATATGAAGATATTCGTGCTGCGGAACATGAGATTTACTATCCGCCTCCGGAGGTCGTCGAGCAGGCATATATTAAGGACTACGACGCCGTACGGGCCAAAGCCCTGGAAGATATCGAGGCCTTTTGGGCGGAGCGTGCTCAGGAGCTGGATTGGTTCGAGCCCTGGGAGAAGGTGCTGGATGATGCCAATGCGCCCTTCTATAAATGGTTCGTAGGCGCGAAGACGAATATCGTGTACAACGCCCTGGACCGGCACATCAAGACCTGGCGCAAGAACAAGATCGCATTGATCTGGGAGGGGGAGCCCGGGGATCGGCGCTCGTTCAGCTACTACCGACTGTGGCAGGAGGTGAACAAATTCGCCAACATCCTGCGCAGCTTGGGCGTGCAGAAGGGGGATACGGTCACGATTTACATGGGGCGCATCCCTGAATTGCCCATCGCCATGCTGGCCACAGCCAAACTGGGGGCCATCCATTCGGTGGTGTATGGCGGGTTCAGCGAGCAGGCCCTGGCCGACCGCCTCCACGATGCGCAGAGCCGGGTGCTGGTCACGGCGGACGGGGCCTGGCTGCGGGGCAAGACGGTCGATCTGAAGGATATCGCGGATGAGGCGGTCAAACGCTCGCCCGTGGTGGAGCACATGCTCGTAGTGAAGCGCACGGGGCAAGAGGTGAACATGGAGCAAGGCCGCGATTTCTGGTATCACGAACTGGTGGAGCTGCCCATCGCCAGTCCCTATTGCGAAACCGAGGTCATGGATGCGGAGGATCCGCTGTTCATCCTCTACACCTCGGGCACCACGGGCAAGCCCAAGGGCGTGCTCCACACCCACGGCGGCTACCAGGTCTACACCAGCACGACCCTGAAATGGGTATTCGATATCAAGGATGAGGACCGCTGGTGGTGCGCAGCCGACCCAGGCTGGATCACGGGCCACAGCTACATCGTGTATGCGCCGCTGATTTTGGGCGCCACCAGCTTCATGTACGAAGGTGCGCCCAACTATCCCTATCCCGACCGCTGGTGGCGTATGGTGGAGAAGTATGGCATTACCGTGCTCTACACAGCGCCCACGGCTATTCGCGGGTTAATGCGTTTTGGCGACGCGTGGCCCCAACGGCATGATCTCAGCACGTTGCGGTTGTTGGGCAGCGTGGGCGAGCCCATCAATCCCGAAGCATGGCGCTGGTATTACCGGGTCATCGGCCAGGAGCGATGTCCGATTATGGACACCTGGTGGCAGACGGAGACGGGTGGCTTTATGATCACGCCGGTCCCCTCCTTCCCCCTCAAGCCTGGCTCCGCCACCAAGCCCTTCCCCGGCATCGACGCCGACATCGTGGACGAGGAAGGGGACCCGGTGAAGCCCAACGAGGATGGGTATCTCGTCATCAAGAAGCCCTGGCCCGGCATGGCCCGCACCATCTGGGGCGATCCCGACCGCTATGTGACGCAGTATTGGGAGCGGTACCAGGAGCAGGGGTGGTATCTGACGGGGGATTCCGCACGCAAGGATGAGGACGGCTACTTCTGGATCATTGGCCGCATCGACGACGTGATCAAGGTCAGCGGCTATCGACTGGGCACGGCGGAGATCGAAAGCGCGCTGGTGAGCCACCCCGCCGTGGCCGAGGCCGCGGTCATCGGCATTCCCGACGAGCTCAAGGGCAACGTCATCTGGGCCTATGTGATCCTGCGGCAGGGCTACGAAGGGTCGGATAGGCTGGTGGATGAGCTGAAGCAGCACGTGCGGCACGAGACCGGGCCCATCACGGTGCCGGCGAAGATCTTCTTCGTGGACAGCCTGCCCAAGACCCGGTCGGGCAAGATCATGCGGCGGGTGTTGAAGGCCAAAGCCCTGGGCAAGGACGTGGGCGACACCTCTACCCTGGCGGACTGAGCCCTACGCTTCCAGGTGCGATGCGCGGTTCCGGGTTAGCCGTGCATCGCACCTGGCATGTTGGGAGCCCTATGCAACCCATTGAGTTTTTGCGTCAAACACCTCCTTTCGACGCGTTGGACGAGGAGGCATTGCAGCTTGCCGTGCGATCTCTGAAGATCGTCCATTATCCGGCCGAGGCCCGCATCCTCGAACGCGGATCGGAGCCCAGCCATTACCTCTACATCGTGCGGCGGGGCGTCGCGCGTCTGGAACAGGAGGGGGAGACCGTACTGGTGTTGGAGGAGGGAGATCTCTTTGGATTCCCCTCCTTGCTTTCGCAAAAAGCGCCTGTATTCGACGTTATCACGGAGGAGCCCGCGCTGATCTATCAGCTTCCAGAGGATGTGTTTCGGAAACTGATGGGCCGAAGCGACTTTGCGGATTATTTTCTGCAAAGTTTGAGCGAACGCCTGCGTCGCGCCAGCGCCCTGCATCCTCAAAGCGCGCTGGCTTTTGGCGATTTCGCCGCCCCCGTCGTCAGGCTGATTAAACGAGCGCCCGTCTTGGTTCATCCCGGCGTCACCGTGGCTGAAGCCGCGCGGGTCATGCATGAGCATGGCGTCAGCTCCGTGCTTGTGACTGGCGATCCCATGGGCATCGTCACAGTGCGCGACTTACGCAGTCGGGTCCTCGCTCGCGAGCGTTCGCCATCCACTCCGGTGGCCGAGGTCATGACGTCACCCCTTCACACCTTTCCCGCTCACGGGTCCATCGCCGAAGCCCTCATCACGATGATCGAGCTGGGCATCCATCATCTCCCTGTCGAACGAGAGGGGCGGATTGTGGGGGTTGTCACCGATACGGACCTGATGCGCCAGCAGATCCGCAACCCCCTGGTCCTTTTCGAGCGGGTCAAGCGACTCGATCATCCCACGGAGAGATTCCACTATGACCGAGACATCGCCGCCGCAGTGGATTGGCTCTTTCATAACGGGTTGGATGTGATCCAGATGGGACGGGTCATCGCCCGCCTCAACGATGCACTCATTGGCCGGTTGCTGGAACTGGCGGAAAAGGCGTTGGGGCCGCCGCCCACGCCCTACGCCTGGTTCGTCTTTGGCTCGGAAGGGCGCATGGAGCAGATTCTGCTTACGGATCAGGACAATGCTCTGGCGTATGCCGAAGCCTCGCCCGAGGCCGACGCCTATTTCGCCCGCCTGGCCGAATGGGTCGTCCACGCCCTCACCGAACTCGGCTTTCCTCCCTGCCGCGGGGGCTACATGGCCACGCACTGGCGGCGACCATTGGACGAATGGGTGCGGCTGTTCCGTTCGTGGGTGTTGACGCCTGATCCGCAGGCGCTGATGGAGGTGGGCATCTTCTTCGACTACCGCCGGGTGCGGGGTGAGCTCTCCCTGGCCTCACTGGATGAAGAGGTCCGGAAAGGGGGAGATAACCACATCTTCCTGGCCCATATGGCCCGCGCGGCTCAGGGCTGGCAGCCCCCTTTGGGGTTCCTCCGCCGAATCCGCGGGGAGCAGGGACGGGTGGATATCAAACGGGGAGGAATCGCCCCCATCGTCGCCCTGGCCCGAGTATATGCGCTGGAAGCCCATGCTAGCGTCCGCCCCACCATAGAGCGTTTGCAGGTGGCCAGAGAACAGGATATCCTGAGCCCTGAGGGCGCGGAAACCCTGGAGGAATCCTTCCGCTTTCTCATGCGTCTGCGCCTGCGGGCGCAGTTAGAGGCCCTGCACCGGGGCGAGGCTCCCGATAACGTCATCACGTTGAAGAGTCTCTCCGCCCTGGAGCGCCGCATGCTCAAGGAGGCGTTTCTGGCCGTCCGCGAAATGCAAAACGCGCTGCGATTCCGCTATCAAACCGATTTGCTTGGCTAAACGCACATCTCATGAACCGCTACCGACTGATAGGCCAGCGCCTGGCCGCGCTGGCCTTCATCACCGCGCTCCTGCTGAATTATCCTCTCATCTCTCTTTTCAATGCCGACAGGATGATTCTGGGAGCGCCCGTGCTCCATGTCTATCTGTTCTCGGTTTGGCTGACGTTCATCGGGCTCATGGCCTTCTTCATTGAGCGCCGGGAGTAAAGACGCGACCTCTCGCTCCTGACGTCTCACATCCCACGTCCGATCCCACCCCCTATGAATCTGGGGCTGATCAGCTTTGTCGCGCTCATCTACATTGGCGCCTTGTTCGCCATCGCTTATTACGGCGATCGAGAGGCCGAACGCGGCCGCAGCCTGATCAACACTCCATACATCTACGCCCTCTCATTGACGGTGTATTGCACAGCTTGGACTTTTTACGGCAGCGTGGGGCGAGCCGCCACCAGCGGGGTAGATTTCCTCCCCATCTATCTGGGCCCGACCATCATGGCTGCGCTGTGGTGGTTCGTTCTACGCAAGATCATCCGCATCAGCAAGATCCAGCACATTACCTCCATCGCCGATTTCATCGCATCCCGCTATGGCAAAAGCGCCTTGTTGGGCGGGTTGGTCACCGCCATGGCCGTGTTGGGCGTCATCCCCTACATCTCCCTTCAACTCAAGGCCGTCTCCTACAGCTTCACCTTGCTTTGGCATTATCCCAATCTGGCGCTGCCCGACCTGGACGCCATCCCCATCCTGCGAGACACCGGCTTTTATGTCGCCCTGATCATGGCCGCGTTCGCCATCCTCTTTGGCACCCGCCATCTTGACGCCACCGAGCATCACGAAGGGCTCGTGCTGGCCATGGCGTTCGAATCCATCGTCAAACTGCTCACCTTTCTCAGTGTGGGCGTGTTCGTCACATTCACGCTTTTCCGAGGAACGGGCGATCTCTTCGCCCGAGCCGCAATGCAACCCGACTTGCGGCGTCTGTTCGCTTTCGACCAGACGCCATTGGCCTATCAGAACTGGTTCTGGCTTATCCTGCTCTCCATGTTTGCCACGCTGCTCTTACCCCGGCAGTTTCAGATGGCGGTGGTGGAGAACGTCAACGAACGTCATATCGAGACCGCGACCTGGCTCTTTCCCTTTTATCTCTTTGTCATCAACCTCTTTGTGGTTCCCATCGCCCTGGCCGGACGATTGCTGGTGGCGGGAGACGTTTCTCCCGACATGTACGTCTTGCTCTTGCCCCTGGAACGGAGTGCGAATTGGCTGGCGCTATTGGCGTTTGTAGGGGGCATCTCCGCAGCCACCGGCATGATCATCGTGGAGACGGTGGCGCTGAGCACGATGCTGACCAATGATCTCATGATGCCTTTGCTGCTGCACGCCAACGCGTTCAGTGCATCCCGCGACCTCTCCTCGTTTATGCTGAACCTGCGACGGGGCGCGATCCTCCTCGTCGTCTTCCTGGGCTATCTTTTCTTCCGGCTCACAGGAAAGACCTTCTCCATGGTCTCCATCGGCCTGATCTCCTTCGCTGCCGTGGTTCAGTTCGCGCCGGCCCTGTTGGGAGGCATTTACTGGAAGGGTGGCACGCGCCGCGGGGCGCTGTTGGGCCTGCTGAGCGGATTTCTGGTGTGGGCCTACACCCTGCCGTTGCCCCTACTAGCCCAGACAGCGGGCCTGGGCGATGCGTTCATCGAAGCGGGACCATGGGGCGTGAGCTGGTTGCGCCCCTATGCCCTCTTCGGGCTGACAGGCTACGAGCCGATCACCCACGCGCTCTTCTGGAGCCTACTGGTCAATGCATCCCTTTATCTCATCGGCTCGCTATGGAGCGGCGAGAGCGCGCTGGAGCACCGGCAAGCCGCGCTTTTCGTCGATATCTTCCGCCATGTGGGAGGAAGCGAACAGGTGCAGATATGGCGAGGAGAGGCTTCGCCCCTGGATTTGCAGACGCTGATGCAGCGATTTCTGGGTCGCTCTCGGGCCGAGCAACTGCTCAGCGAATACGCCCGCACCCGCGGAGTCACCGATTGGCGCGCTCTCGAAACGGACGCGGACATGATTGAGGAAGTGGAGCGACAATTGGCGGGGGTTGTGGGCGCGGCTTCGGCCCGGGTGGCCGTGGCCAGCATCGTCACCGAAGAACCCCTGGACATCACCAAAGTCATCCACATGCTGGATGAGACTTCACAGGTCGTAGCCTACAGCCGTCAGTTGGAACAAAAATCCCGCGAGCTTGAAGCCGCCACCGCCGAGCTCCGAGAGGCCAACCGGCGCTTGCAGGAGTTGGACCGCCTCAAAGATGAGTTCATCTCCACTGTCACCCACGAGCTGCGCACGCCTTTGACCTCCATCCGCGCGCTCACGGAAATCCTTTACTATAATCCCGATCTCCCCGCGGCGCAGCGACAACAGTTCCTCGATATCATCACCAAAGAGATCGCTCGCCTTTCCCGGCTCATCAACGACGTGCTCGATTTTGCCAAACTCGAATCGAAGGCATACGATTGGAACCTGAAGCCCGTAAACTTGAAAATGCTGATCTCGGACGCGTTCGACGCCACCCGCCAACTGTTTTTAGAACGTAACATCACCGTCCGCATGGAACTCCCCGACGATGCGCCCGACGCCCTAACCGATAACGATCTCCTGATGCAGGTGATCCTCAACCTGCTCTCCAACGCCGCCAAATTCACCACCGACCAGGTGACAGTGCGCCTGCGACAGGAGGGCGATTTCTTGCGAGTGGACGTCATCGATAACGGTCCGGGAGTGGATCCCGCCTACCGCGAGACCATCTTCGAGAAATTCAGCCAGGTTCCCCCGCCCGATGGCATTCGCAGGCAAGGAACCGGCCTGGGACTGCCTATCAGCCGCGCCATCATCACCCAGTTGGGAGGCCGCATCTGGGTGGAAGGCAAGCCCGGCCAAGGCGCGACATTCTCCTTCACCCTCCCCATTTCCCCGTTTAAGCCATCGCAGGAGACATCTCATGCCACAACCTGAATCCCCCGTTCCATCGCATCCCCCGCGCGTGCTCATCGTCGATGATGAACCCAACATCATCATCTCCATCGAGTTTCTGCTGCGCCAGGCCGGATACACCACCCAGGTTGCGCACAGCGGCGAGGATGCATTGCGCATTTTGCAGCAGGAACCGCCCGATCTGGTTGTGCTCGATATCATGCTACCGGGGATGGATGGTTTCGAGGTGTGCCAGTGGATTCGGGAGCATTCAGAATGGAACCACGTTAAAATCATGATGCTGACGGCCAAAGGCCGAGACGCCGAGATATCGAAAGGATTCGCTCTGGGCGCGGACGCTTACATCACAAAACCCTTCTCCACCCGACACTTTGTGGAAGAGGTGCATCGACTGCTAACCCCGCCAGCGGAAGATCGGATATAGATGCCGTCGGAGTCGTAAAGCCCCTCCCAAGGGATGCCATCATCATGTCTCAAACCCAACTCCTGGCCCTGGGCGTCCTTCTCGCGCTGTTGGCGGGCGCCGCGCTGTTTTGGCTGCGGGAGCGCCTGCAACGTCCCGCCAGCCTGGCGCGACGCATCGCCTCCGAGGTGCATATCATCGCCGCGGCCAACGCCGGACATCGCCTGGACATGGAGGAGCTACCCTCGGGTTTTGATGAGCTGGCCGAGGCCATCGACGCCTTGGCCGGGCGCTATGAACGGCTGCTCACCAGCCAAAGCCAGGCCGTGATGCAGGCCCGCACCGACCTGTTGGTCGAGCACGCGCGCCTCATCGCACTGATCGGCAACTTGGCCGAAGGCGTGCTGATCTGCGACCAGGCGGGCGAAATCCTCCTCTATAACCCCAGCGCCCGGGCGCTTCTGGGTGAGATGATAGGATTGGGCCGTTCTATATCCGATTTGAGGCGCTTTCCCGCCCTGGGGCATGCCTTGCGCCTGATGCAACAACAGCCCCATCCCCGGCCCCGCGTCTTCGTCTCGGCCGGAACGGATGGACGTTTTCTGCGCGTGCGCATCGCTCCAGTGTTCGATCAAGGGAGAGAGGTGCAGGGGTTCGCCTTGACGCTGGAGGATGTGACTGCACAGGTGCAGAGCAGCGATGCACGCGACCGCTGGGTCTACGCGCTGGGACGAGATCTGCGGGGGGGATTGGCCAATCTCCGCGCGGCCATCGAAACGCTGCGCGAACATCCCGACATGGATGCAGAGATGCGGCTAACGCTGGAAGCGATCGTAGCCGGGGAAGCCGTCCGGCTCAGCCAGCGCATGGGAGAGGCCCTGGCCGAATACGCCCGCCTCACGCGCGCTTGCTGGCATCTTGAAGACATAGCGCTGTCCGATCTCATGCAGGTACTCACCCAACGCCTGCACGCGAGTTCAGTACATCCTCCCCAGGGAGCCGACGCCTGGGTGCAGGTGGATAGCCTGGCGTTGGCCCGCATGCTGGCCCACGTGGCGGCGCGCGCGGATGGGCCGCCCGCCCTGGCCGCACATGTTCAAGGGGATCATGTTCGCATCGACCTGATCTGGCCCGCAGACCGGGCCGATATCCGCCGGTTGCGGTCTGTATTGAACGAAGCGCAGGTGGATGGCCCCGCTCCCGCCGAGGTGGCCAGCTATCATGGAGGCGAGATCTGGGTGCAGCGAGACAGGGCGCGGGATCAGGTGCAGTTGACGCTGCTACTGCCCCGCATCCCCCTGCCCGAACCCGCTCCCCCCGCCCATACGCCCATCATTGGATCCCGGCCGGAATTCTACGATTTCGATCTCCTATTTCGGCGGCCCGCCCCCGCGACCTCGATGGCCTCCACGCCCCTCTCCCGCCTGCGTTACACAGTCTTCGACACCGAAACCACCGGACTGGACCCAGACAGCGATGAGATCATCGCCATCGGCGCCGTGCGCATCGTCAACGCCCGGCTTCTGGAAGGCGAAGCCTTCCACCAACTGATTCGCTCCCGCCGTCCTGTGCCTCCTGGCGCCACCCGCATCCACGGCATTCGAGACGCGGATCTGCAAGGCGCGCCGCCATTGGAGACGGCGCTTCCCGCTTTTCATCGTTTCGCCAGGGACTCCGTGCTGGTAGCCCATAACGTCGCCTTCGACATGCGGTTCCTGCAGGCGGCCGAGCGCCGATCCAACGTGCGTTTTCGGCAGCCCGTCCTCGACACCCTGCTGATCTCCGCCATCGTGCATCCCGAGCACAAGGATCACAGCATCGAAGCCATTGCCGCCCGCCTGGGCGTCCCCATCCAGGATCGCCACAGCGCCCTGGGCGATGCCATCACCACCGCCCGGATCTTTCTGAAGCTCATTTCCCTGCTCGAACTTCGCGGCATTGTCACCCTGGCCCAGGCGCAAGAGGCCAGCGAACAGACCTACTTCGCCCGCATCCGCTATTGAGGATGTCGCGCCTGGTCATCGGGAGGAGGGCGCGTGGTAGCGAGTCCTGTGTTTGAAATACCAGGCGGTGGCTTCGGTGCGATTCGCAACATGCAGTTTCTCGAAGATGTTTTTCAGATGGAAGCGCACCGTATTCTTGCTCACGTGGAGGGTTTCGGCGATCTGAGCATTGGTCTTGCCCATCGCCACCTGCTCCAACACCTTCCATTCGCTTTGCGAAAGCGCTACATCGCCGCCGCGGGTCCGGAACACCATGCGCTGCACCGCGCGAGGATACACCCACATGCCTGCGGCCACCTGACGGATGGCCATGATGGTCTGGCGGGGCGATTCCGTTTTGGGCACGAACCCATCCGCCTCCAGCTCGATGGCGGTCTGCATGCTTTCACCGTCCGCAAATGCCGTCAGCACCAGCACTCGCACCGGCAGATTCCGACGGCGTATCTCCGAAAGCGCGGTGAAGCCGTGATAGGGCATCTCCAGATCGAGGACAACCACGTCCGCCTCCTGCCGCTCCAACGCCTCTAACAGATCATCGCCGTCGGTGACCGCGGCCACGACCCGTATATCATGCGTGCGCTCCAGCAGGGTGGCCAGGCCCTCCAGAACGAGCTGATGATCGTCGGCCAGAATGACGCGAATGGGCTGTTCAGACATGGATCGGCACCTTGACAAGGATGCGGGCGCCCTGGCCAGGCTGGCTTTCGAGATGGAACTCGCCGTTCACCAACCGTACCCGTTCATACATCCCCCGCAGACCAATGTGCTCTTCCCCTTCCTGCAAGGGAGAATCGAGGTCGGGCGTCTGGAATCCCTTGCCATAATCCTTCACTTCCAACCAGATCCAGTCGTCCTCCCTCCACAGGCGGACATACACCACTTCAACGCCGGCGTGGCGATAGGCGTTGGCCAGGGCTTCCTGAATGAGCCGATAGATGATGATTTTCACTGGCAGATCGACCTGTTCCGGCGCGTCTTCGATATACAGTTCCACAATGGTGTTGGTGGCCTCCTCGTGTTGCAACGCCAGGCCCTGGATGATAGAGGCCAGGGAGCGGCGGCGAAAGCCAGGAGACCGAAACGCTCCCAAGAAAAATTTGATTTCGTAGAGGGACAATTCCAGAAGCATAGCCACCCGCGCGACGTCAGGCATCAATGCCTGCTGGGCCGGGTCCTCGGCGATCTTATCCTGGATGGTGGTGAGCAGAGTAAGCGCCGTGAATAGATATTGCACCGGCCCGTCATGAATGTCGAGCACAATGCGGCTCAGCTCCTCTTCCGTAATGGTGAGGATGTCTGGCGTTGAGAAATAGGCCTTTTCAGACATGGACCGCGGGATT
>DUEQ01000364.1 GCA_011192085.1 Caldilineae bacterium | reverse complement strand
GAGGAAAGCAGCGAGGCCCAACGCGCCCTCCTGGGGTTGATTGCCAATGCCGAAGAGGCCGCGCTCCCCGAAGAGAAAATAATGGCTCAACTTTCCTCCGGATTTGACCCCCAGGAAATTCGCGCCGCCCTGAGATATTTTCTCCGCCGTGACGTACTGATTGAACGTGAAGGCGGTCACGCGTTCCGCGCACCCTTGCTAAAAACCTGGGTTCGCCAACAAACCCGCTGAAACTTATGCCTCGTATTTGCATGGTTCCCCAGGTCTCCGGCGTTGGCGGCATGGTCTCCTTTCGGGCCAAATTCACCGCCGGATTGCAGGCCCGCGGCATCGAAGTCACTCCCGACCCCAAACTTTCCACGCCCGATGCCCTTCTCGTCATCGGCGGCACGCGCGATCTCCCCGGCCTGTGGCGCGCCAGACGCCGCGGCCTGCGCATCGTCCAGCGCCTCAACGGCATGAACTGGTTGCACCGCCTGCAGCGCACCGGCAGCAAACATTACCTGCGCGCCGAATACGGCAACTGGATTTTGAACACCATCCGCACGCGCCTGGCTGACCATATCGTCTACCAAAGCGAATTTTCCCGCCGCTGGTGGCAGCGGGTTTACGGCCCGGCACCGGTTCCCAACTCTGTGGTTTACAACGCCGTGGATTTGGCAGTCTATCGTCCGCAGTCGGGCAGTCCAAAAGTCCCGCCATCCGCATATCGCGTGTTGCTCGTCGAAGGTTCGTTGCTGGGCGGCTACGAGTTGGGGCTGGAAACCGCCGTCCGCCTGGTGGAGCGGCTGAACACCGTTCACCGCGCCGAACTCGCGGCAAGCATCGCGCCGAGCGCCGCCAAAGCCGGGGCGCATCCCGTCGAACTGGTCGTCGCCGGGCGGGTTTCGGAAGCCGTACAAGCGCGCTGGGCGCGGCAGAGTGACACCCCGATCCGCTGGATGGGGCTGGTACCCGCCGATGAGATTCCCGCCCTCGACCGTTCGGCGCATTTGCTCTACTCTTCCGATATCAACGCGGCCTGCCCGAATTCGGTCATCGAGGCTTTGGCCTGCGGGCTGCCCGTGCTGGCCTTCGATACCGGCGCGCTGCCCGAACTGGTCAGCGGCGAGGCCGGGCGCGTGGTCCCCTACGGCGGCGATCCCTGGAAACTGGAGCCGCCCGACATCCCCGCGCTGGCGGAGGCCGCCTTGGAAATTCTGGCCGACCAGCCACGCTTCCGCACTGCCGCCCGCGCCCGCGCCGAATCCGCCTTTGGGCTGGATGCGATGCTGGACGGCTATTTACAAGCCCTGGAAGTTTAGCCATCGCAGCGAGAGCAGTCGAGATGCAAGTTTTCCACAGCAAAAAACAGCAAATTCCATAACCTGGTGGTTTGTGATCAAAAAAATCATTCTGCAATTCGCCGCTTTGGCAGCACGCATTTTTCCGAGTTCAGTGAAGCAAAGCATTTACCGCATCGAGCCGCTGGCGCGGCTTCTGCGCGGCATGCTCAACCGCGCCGCACCCGCTGGCCTGACCGAAACCGAGATTGCCGGCGGCGATCTGCGCGGCTGGCGTATGGCGCTCGACTTGCAGGCCGAAAAAGACTACTGGCTGGGCACTTACGAAACCGATTTGCAGGCCGCAATCGCCGACCTGATCCAACCCGGCTGGACGGTTTACGATGCAGGCGCAAATGTGGGCTATATCACCCTGCTGCTGGCGAAGGCCGTCGGCACGCAGGGGCAGGTGACCGCCTTCGAGGCCCTGCCCGCCAATCAGGAGCGCTGGCGGCGCAATATGGCGCTCAACAACCTGGGGGAACGCGTCCGCCTTGTCCCCGCCGCGGTGACCGATACCAGCGGAACGGCGCGCTTTCTGCCCGGCCCATCGGATGATACCGGCAAGGCGGTCGGCTCGGCTGGCCGCCAACTGGACTATAAAAACGCCCTGGAAGTGCCCGCCATCTCGCTGGACGATTTTGTCTACACCCAGGGCAATCCCCCGCCCCAGGCCGTCAAAATGGACATCGAAGGCGGCGAAGTGCTGGCCCTGCAGGGGATGACGCGCCTGCTCGCCGGACATTCTCCGCTGATTTTGCTGGAACTGCACGGCCCCGAAGCCGCCCGCGCCGCCTGGGAAACGCTGACCGCGGCCGGGTACACGCTCCACCGCATGGCCGCCGGGTATCCGCAGGTCGCCTCGCTGGATGCGCTGGACTGGAAAGCCTATGTGATCGGGCGCTTCAATTACGGCTAACGCCTCCGCGCTGCGCGATGCCCCCATCGCGTCGAGCAGAATGAGCGCAGCGAGTAATCCCTGCTTACCGCGCCCCAATACAAGCAGATTGCACTTTTCGTCTTGCGAATTTCTG
>DUEQ01000363.1 GCA_011192085.1 Caldilineae bacterium | reverse complement strand
CAAAAATCTTTGATTCCCAAAGGAGGGAACATTGAAACTTCACGAATATCAAGCAAAACGGATTTTCGGCAAGTATGGTGTGCCTGTCCCTGAGGGGGAGGTGGCAACCACGCCGGAGGAGGCCCGAGCCATCGCGGAACGCATCGGCGGGCCGGTGGTCGTCAAGGCGCAGGTGCTGGTAGGCGGTCGCGGCAAGGCGGGCGGCGTGAAGCTGGCTAAGACGCCCGAGGAGGCTGAGGCGAAGGCTCGGGAGATCCTGGGGATGGACATCAAGGGGCTGACGGTCAAGAAGGTATTGATCGACCCCGCGGCGGACATCCAGGATGAGATTTACCTGGGCATGATCATCGATCGGGCGCGCCAGCGCGTCGTCATGATGGCTTCCAGTGAGGGGGGCGTGGACATCGAAGAGGTGGCCGCGACCAAGCCCGAGGCCATCAAGAAGGTCTTCATCGATCCCTTCCTGGGGATGCGCGGCTATCAGGCCGTGGAGATCGCGTCGGGCATCGGATTGGATAAAAGCCAGTTCCGGCAGTTCACCAAGATCGCCACGGGGCTGTACAACGCGTTCATGGCCTCGGACGCGGAGCTGGCCGAGATCAATCCCCTGGTGGTGCAGGGTGACGGCAGCCTGCTGGCCGTGGATGGCAAGATGGTGCTGGACGACAACGGTCTCATGCGCCATCCCGATCTGGCCGCGATGCGGGATCTGGATGAGGAGGTCCCGGCGGAGACGAAGGCCCGCGAGGCTGGGCTCAGCTACATCAAGCTGGATGGCGAGATCGGATGCATGGTGAATGGCGCGGGTCTGGCCATGGCCACCATGGATATCGTCAAGCATTATGGGGGCGAGCCTGCGAACTTCCTGGATATCGGCGGCGGCGCGGATGCGGCCAAGGTAGCGGCAGCGCTGGAGATCATCCTCAGCGATCCCAACGTGAAGGGGGTGCTGGTCAACATCTTCGGCGGCATCACCCGTTGCGACGAGGTGGCCAAGGGTCTGCTCCAGGCCATCGAGGATGTGCAGCCGGACGTGCCTTTCGTCATCCGGCTGGTGGGCACGAATGAAGAGGAAGGTCGGGCGCTGCTGGCGGAGGCCAACTTCCCGACCGCTCGAACCCTGGCGGAAGCCGCCCAAATGGCCGTGGCAGCCGCCCGCGGCGATCTCAATTGAGAGGTGAACCATGAGCATTTTAGTGAATAAAGAGACGCGATTGATCGTTCAGGGTCTGACCGGCCGCGAGGGCACGTTCCACGCGACGCAGATGCTGGAATATGGCACGAATATCGTGGCGGGCGTAACGCCGGGCAAGGGCGGCCAGGAGCACCTGGGCGTCCCCGTATTCAATACGGTCAAGGAGGCCAAGGAGGCCACCGGCGCGAATGCGTCCATTATCTATGTGCCCGCCCGTTTCGCGGGCGACGCTATCCTGGAAGCCACAGCCGCGGGCCTGGACCTGGCGGTGTGCATCACCGAGGGCATTCCCGTGCTGGATATGATCACGGTGAAGGCGTTTGTGGATCAGCATTCCACCCGGCTCATCGGCCCCAACTGCCCCGGTCTCATCTCGCCCGGCCAGGCCAAGGTGGGCATCATGCCCGGTTTCATCCATCAGCCCGGCCCGGTGGGCGTGGTCTCTCGCTCGGGCACCCTCACCTACGAGGCCGTGTTCGCTCTCTCCAACAAGGGCATCGGCCAGAGCACGGTGGTGGGCATCGGCGGCGATCCCATCATCGGCACCAAGTTCATCGATGTGCTGGAGATGTTTGAGAAGGACCCCGACACGAAGGCTGTGGTCATGATCGGCGAGATCGGCGGCACGGATGAGGAGATCGCGGCGGAATACATCAAGAATCACATGACCAAGCCCGTGGTGGGCTTCATCGCCGGACGCACTGCGCCTCCGGGCAAGCGCATGGGCCACGCGGGCGCGATCATCAGTGGCGGCAAGGGCACTGCGGCCGAGAAGATCAAGGCGCTGGAGGCCGCGGGGGTGCCGGTGGCCAATTTCCCTGAGGAGATCGCGGAGCTCATTGCCGAGCGCTTGTAAATAAACGCAAAGGCGCAGAAGCGCAAAGCGGAATCACAAGATTTTTGCAAAAAGCGAGAGCGGCCTGCCGTAACAGGCCGCTCTTTTGCGTTGGAAGGAGGTGGAGGGGTGGGGATGGGGGTTTATTCTTGGGAGCGCATCGTTTCGGGCCGCCAGGGACGTCGCGCGGGCCCGCCCATGTCCAGAAGCAGGTCAGCCATCACTCGCGCCCGATCCCCTTCTGAATCGAAATGGAGGAAGAAGAGGTCTTCCAGGGGGTTGCCTTTGTCGTCGAAGCGGCGGTAGCGCAGGCGCAGGCCCGGCTCCTCCTCACCGTTGGCGTAAATCTGGCCGGGCGCGACGTCCAGCAGGTTTTCGGGCGTGATGAAGCGATACCACATGCCCAGATGCTGGGGCGGGAATTCGCCGAGTTTGAGGAAGCGGCTGGGGGTGAGCCGGGCCATGATGGCGTGTTCGCGGGTCTCGAAGGTGCGATAATAGGCGATGAGTCGGGTCCAATCACCTGCTTTGTCCTCCACCTCGAAATGGCCCGACGCGTGGTGCAGGAGTTTGTCTTGGGGCCAGAGGGGAAGGGGTGGGTCGTCGGGAGGCTTGGGGGACTCGGGAAGGAAGTGGACATAGTAGCGTCGGCGGGCGTAGCGGCTGGCCAAGCTGAGGAGCAGGATGAGGAGGAGGGAGCATCCGGCCAGGTAAAAGCGGCCCGGCAGGCCCACGAGCAGCGTCACCAGGGCCAACAGGACGAAGCCCCAGTTGACCCAGGTGCGCATGGGCGCCTCGAAGAAGAGGGTGTTATCGAGGTGATAGAGGAGGTGGTAGAGACGTCCGATGAGCCGTTGCATGATTTCGATGATATTGGGCGATTTGTGACTTCGATGGCGCTACAATCGCATTGTATCACAGGAT
>DUEQ01000362.1 GCA_011192085.1 Caldilineae bacterium | reverse complement strand
TCGCGCCGAGGCGCCTAGCGATGGCCCGGTGGATCCCAAGCGCCACGCACCGGCTATCCTCCCCTCGCCCGATGAGGGAGACAACCTCAGACTCGGCGAAGACGGTGCAGACGCTCGAGATCTGGACCGGCTCCCCCTCAGCAGCCAGCGCGTGCTCGCCGAACCGGTCGACGTTCAGCCCCAGCGCTCGGGCCATGTTCTCCGGGAACCGCCCCGTCCCGGCAGCGCAACGGTCGTTCATCTCGAACCGGACCACCTGTCCGTCCGGCCCGACGAGGATGACCTTGCTGTCCTGCCCGCCGACGTCGAGCACGGTCCGGACATCGGGATACAGATGATAGGCGCCGATGGCGTAAGCCCTTGATCTCGGTGATCACCTCGTCGGCCGGCGCGTGTTCGGCGGCCAGGTGCCGTCCGTACCCGGTAGCGACCAGCCAGTCGTAGGCCTGCCCCTGGATCAGCGCGAGCGCGTTGGCCAACGGATCGGCACCTGTGTTCACCACCTCCTCCCGCCTCACCCGATCGCCGTCCCACTCCACCAGCGTAATCGTCCGCGATCCGATGTCCAGACCTGCCACCCACATCCTCAATCCCTGCCCCCTGCTTCCTGCCTCTCGCCTTTTCTTACAACGTCTCCACGAACGCCTCAATGCGCGTCCTCAGCCGCCCGGCCTGCTCCTCCGTGTAGTCGCCCTCCAGCACCAACACCGGGATGCCGGCATCCTGGAGCGCCTTCTGCACCCGCACGGCCTCCAGGTTGTACGGCTGGCAGAAGGAGAGCGAGAAATGGATGACGCCGTCGATCTCGTACTCCTTCACCATCCGCAGGATGTCGTCGATGCGGTCGTCGTTGGGGGTGAAACAGGCGCAGTTGGTCTGGAGTTGGCGGTCGGCGATGGCGACCAACTGGTCCTCGACGCTGGCGTCCCGTATCGGCGTCTCCCCGCTGGCCACCAGGCGGGTCCCTGTACAACTCTCCTCGGCCACCATCACCGCGCTCGTCCCTTCGATGAGCATAGGGATGGTCCAGAAGGGTATGGGCATCGGCGTGCCGGTGTAGAGGATGCGCTTGGCGTCGGGCGGAGCCACCCCCTCGCCCGCCTGCACGCGCGCTTCCAGTTCGTCACACAGTTCGTTGGTCTTCTCGGCAAAGCGCGCCGGATCGTCGTAGAAACTGATCTGCGTCACCAGCAGCGCGTCCAGGCCGCTGATGGGCGCCGGACGCGCTTTGCGGATCTCGAAGAGCCGCCGCAATGCCGCCCGCTTGCGGTTGATCAGCCGAGTGGCGTCGGCCAGGCTCTCCGCTGTGATCGAATTCCCCGTGACCTCCTCCACCTTCCTCACAAAGCGATGCAACTCGCTGATCCACAGGGCACGGTCGGCGGCCGTGCGGCTGTTGGGAAGGTCCATCACGTAGGTAGGGATGTGCTCGTCAAGAATCTCCCAGGTCTTCTTCTTAACCGTCGCAGGTTGTCTCACCGACAATGAGGTCCGCCGCCTGGAAATAAGGGCAGATACGGCCGAGTTTGAGACCGAGGTAGTCTCCCTCTTGAGTGTTGGTACTGCTTGCCCATCCCGCCGGGCGCTG